>JAYWDH010000255.1:0-2834 GCA_043779945.1 Microbacteriaceae bacterium | reverse complement strand
GCAACAGCCGCAATCCGGTAGGACTCTCGGAGATCTGTTCCCGCTCCCATGGCGCCAATTGCCACGTTGTCGATGACTGAACGCCTCCCGAGTGCATTAACTCCCTGGGACACCCATCCGATGAGTTCGGGTGTTGGTTCAATAGCATCACATTCCGCGTCCCTGTATCGGACGCGACCGTCCTGGGGTTTCAGGAACCCAGCGATAGCTGCCAAAAGACTTGACTTTCCGCTGCCCGATGGGCCGACAATCGCCGTCACCGAGTGGGATGGGAGTGTGGCGCTGAAAGAATCAAGCACTACTCGGTCGCCGAAAGCGACCGTCACTCTCTCGATGTCTATTTGCACGTCGCCAGAGTTTCCGGGTCAACTCGTGAGGCATCGGAGGCGATCCGCATGCCGGCTAGTTTCGGACTGACAAAGACCTGCCCTACTCCGCCGCTCGAAGTCTCAGACTGGCCGAGCCCTATCATTCGGAGCTTGCCGACAGGTCTCCGAGCAGTGCTCTTCGCCGCCGCTAGACACTCGCTGCCTGAGGTGCTGACGTAGACAGCGGAGGCAGGCACCGTGCCCGACTTGGTTGGTGTCGCAAGCGAGACGAATAATCCAGTGAAGATATGAGAGGCTGCCGAGCTCGGAGCCGTGTCGGTCACGGTTCCCGATTGTTCCGCTCCTGCAACGAAATCAGAGATTTCAGAGTAGTCCTCAGCCGTCACGCCCAGACTTTTCAGTTGCATCGACACGGATCCAGCTGTCAGTTTTACGGGCTTGTCGGTCAAAGCCGCAAGGGACGCCGTCTCCGACGCGGGCCGGATTCTGACAGCAATCGCCTTCGTCGCGCCGTCTCCTACTGCCATCGCGGGCGAAACGGTATCGCCCACAGCGACGTCCCACTTTTGCAGCCGGGTACTGTTTCCCATGAAGGCAACGTAGGCGAGACGGAACACACCGTCCGCCTTCACCCCAATCCGATTCTGAAACTGCTTGATCGCATTCCTGAACGATGAGGTGATCACACTCTGCGGTGTACCGGACCAAAGGCCGATGTCGCGAAGGTACCCCGACAGCTCTTGTACATCTTGACCTGTGGCGCCCAACGATAGGTCCCGGTAGAGAGGGGTAGCACGATCGTACGCAAGGACCGGCACGTCGTTGACTCGGAGCAACTCGTCGCCGGCCTTCACCAACGAGCCTTGCGCCACAGTGAGTGTCGTCACCACCCCGCTGGCGGATATTCGTATCGCTGGTGCCTCAGCGTAAGTAATGGATACCGTTACTGACTGGAGGTGGTCAACCTCCTGGCTACCGATGATGACGTACTTCATCGGCGGGCTGGACACCGAGTTTGACTCCGCCGAGTTCGCAAGAGGAACAACGACGACAAAGGCCAAAATGGGGACAAGCCAGAGCAGAACCAGGGGTGCGATGAAGAGGGCGGACCCCCATCTCTTTCGGGGGGCTCGGTGCTCGACTGGGGTCCCTAGCTCGCGAGACACTGATCTATGGTGATGCCTATCGCCTTCAGCTGAGCGAGCATGTCATTCAACTTGTCCTTGGGTGTGACTCCGTGCGCCTGTAGGCAGCTTCGAGCCAGAACCGCAGTGTCGGAGGTATCTTGATGGGCCACCTGCCACTGGTTGTCGATCTGTTCGAACTCGCGCTGGTAGCAGAAATCATCCGCGCCAGAATCTACCGCAGCTGAAGGAACCGCGTAGTCGATGACGTCGTTCTTCTCGCCATTGTTGATCACCGAGTATCCCTTCTTCGACAAGCACGCCACGTACCGCCGATATCCAGCTTCATACTCGTCGTGACTGATCTGTCCGTCTTTCAAAGATGACTTTTGCGCGCTGGACATTGCGTTTTGCGGTGCCCCGCTTGCCGGGGGTGGGGCCGAAGCCCCACACCCCGACAAGGAGACACAAACCGCTACTGCAAGAGCGGTGAGCGCGGCAGATCGGATCACGTAGTGAACTGCTTGTTGTACGCCAGACCAGCAACACTCACCTTGTGCTGACCACCGAGAACAGTATTTCCAGGATTCGGAGTCGTCACCGAAAGACTCGCGGACTTCCATGCCGTGTAGTACGTTCCCGAGCCCGGGTAGGTCTGATAGAAAAGCCTCACGCTCACAGTGCCGCAACCGTTCGCAGTCGTCTGGTAGGTGCTGCCGCCGCTCGACGCTGTGCTGGTGCCAGCGTAGGAATAGTCGATCGTGCAAGGCTCAGTGTGCGTGCCCAGCGCGAATGCCGGGGCCGACACAACGATGCTTCCCGCGACGCCGAGAACAACGGCAAGGGTAGCAATCGCTTGTTTGCGTCTCTTCATTCTTTCCTCCATCTTGAGGGGGTAGACCGAAGTGTCTTCCCAAGCCGAATGTAGAGCATGTATCAGGTAACAGGCAAGAGTTTTAGATCGGCAGGTTTCTCGCTACCAATAGCAATCGCCGTCCGATACTCATCTTGCGTTTCAAAAAGATCGCGACGTTTATCAATAGTTTTGCTCACGTCTATTGCCACGTTAAACGACCAAGAGTAGAACAATCCCAATACCCCCTTCGAGTCCAGCGAGGGGTCTGTCTGTTTTCTTGTGTAACTGGCATCGGCTAGTTGAGTCCTAGTCGGTCGCCGTAGGTCATTGCGAGTGTGTTCAGGATAGCTTTCCAGCCGGCGATCTCTCCGGTCGGGTTCGCCCGGTTGTGGCGTCTTTCGATGACGGCGAGGTAGAGCACTTTCAGGGCGGATTGCTCGTTGGGGAAGTGGCCGCGGCGTCGGGTCGCGGCCCTGAATCTCGCGTTCAGCGACTCGATCGCGTTCGTCGTGTAGATCAGTTTCC
>JAYWDH010000254.1:0-2854 GCA_043779945.1 Microbacteriaceae bacterium | reverse complement strand
GGGATCGCTTCAGGGCAGACCTCTAATGAGCCACACCCTGGAGGACGGGCAACCTTCTATTAGGCCACTGGAACGGGAAGAGCCGGCGCCGGTCCCGTCGCCGGACAAGCCGGACGCACGTCACCACAACATTCGTGGGACAGGTATTCCAAGAGTCACGGCGACGGCACCGGAACCAGCCTTCAGCCAGCCCCAGGCCAGCCACAACCCACTAGAGGTATTCCACGACCAGGCACTACGCCACCTGCGCTCTCAAACGATCTCTGTGCCGGAAGGGCAACCAAAACAGTCGATCAAGGAGAGAGAACCATGACAGACACCACCGATTACACGATCGCCGCGCAGACGGAGCAGGGAGCCGTCATCATCGCGGAGGTCACCCACACCGACCTGACAGAGCGCAACACGACCGGGCACGGAACGATCGAGCACATCGACCCTAACGAGATTCAGGTCGAGACGAACGTGCGAACGATCGTCAAAATCGACCCGGCACTCGTGTCCAGCATCCGAGAGTTCGGAGTGTTGGAGCCAGTCGTCTGCCGACGCAGCGAGGACGGCACCGTGAGCGTCCGGATGGGCCAGCGCCGAGTGCTCGCCGCACGAGAGGCCGAGCGGGCAACCGTCCCGGCGTACATCGTGGAGGGCGACGACTCGACCGTGACGCGGCTCGTGGAGCAGTTCGCGGAGAACGAGCACCGAGCCGACCTGACCGAGCCGGAACGCGCCGCCGTGTTCCAGCAGTTGTCGTTCGAAGGGCTGAACGTCGCCCAGATCGCCAAGCAGACCGGCGTTAAGAAGGCCGTCGTTGAGGCGGGCATCAAGGTCGCAGAGAGCGAGTTCGCGGGCAAGATCGCGACCAAGCACGAAGTGACCCTCGATCAGGCCGCAGCACTGATCGAGTTCGAGGGTGACAAGGATGCCGTGAACCGGCTCGTCCAGTACGCCGAGGAAAGCCCCGAGCAGTTCCCCCACGAGTTGCAGCGCCAGCGCGACAACCGGGCACGCGCTCAGGTCGTCGAGGCCGAGCGGGCCACCCTCGTCGAGGCGGGCTACACCATCCTCGAATCGCGACCGGACTCGTACTACGACAAGGAGCACATCAGCATCCGCGATCTTGTCACCGCCGACGGCGAACCGGTAACGGTGGAGCACCTGGCCGCGGTCCCCCCGAGGTTCGCGCACGTCCGCTCGTTCCACACCGGCGACGTGGACGTGGCCTACTTCGTCACCAACCCGAAGGGCTGGGGCTTCAAGAAGGTCAGCGCGAGCGGAAGCGTCAGCGGCCCCATGAGCGACGAGCAGAAGGCCGAGCGCAAGACCCTGATCGCCAACAACAAAGCGTGGGTTTCGGCCGAGGTCGTGCGACGCGAATGGCTGGCAACGTTCCTGTCGCGCAAGACCCTCCCGAAGGACGCCACGGCGTTCGTCGCGGTCGGCCTCACCCGGCACCGTGTGGACGTGTCGAGCGCCCTCGCCGCAGGCAACCGCTTCGCCGCCGTGCTGCTGGGACTGCCCGAACCCGAGGGGTACTACTCCCCCAGCCCGGTCGACGGCTACGCCGAGCAGCCCGGCAAGGCAGCCCACGCGATCCTCGCCGTTGTGCTGGCGGGGATGGAGTTGGCGACCGGCACTTACACGTGGCGCAACCCGTCCAGCACCGCCGTGCGGTACTTCTCGCAGATCGCGGCATGGGGCTACCCGCTGTCCGAAGTCGAGCAGATCGTCGTCGATGCCAAGACGACCGCAGGCGACGAGTTTGACGAGGACGACAGCCCGGACGCCAACGAGGTGGAAGGCAGCGACGTCGACGACGAGTAACCCACTTGCGGCTCCCGGTACTGATCGCCGGGAGCTGCAAGGCTCCCCCGACGGAGCCGCCTGGCCGGTGGCGCAGCTGGCCGAAACGGAGCCGGCACGGAGGCCGGCGCTGCACCACTCCCCTGGGCCTATGGCCTGTCCGGCTCGACGACCGTAGTTCGCTTCGACGCTTCCGTGCCCGGCCGTCGCTATTTGCAGACTTCGGCTGACGCCTCCGCTTAGCAACCGCTCAGTTCGGGCACTCTCGCGCCTCCCGCTTTCAAACGATCTCTGTGCCGGAAAGGCCAAGAAAACGACGAGGGGAAACGTCATGAGTGACACGAAGATCAAGACCCGCAAGACCGCCGACGAACGCCGAGCAGAGGCCGACACTCTGCACGAGTCGATCAGCTCCCAGCTCGAAGAACTGACCAGCACCGAAGGATGGGCGCGGTTCCTGGCGTTCGCTACCGGATTCCACAGCTACAGCCTCAGCAACGTTCTGTTGATCCTGTCGCAGCGTCCCGACGCATCCCGCGTCGCCGGATTCCGGCAGTGGCAGGAGCGCGGACGACAGGTCCGCAAGGGCGAGCGGTCGATCAAGATTTTCGGCTTCGCGACCAAGCGCATCGAGGACGACACTGACGGCGAACACAGTGGCGAGGAAGAGCGCCGCGCCTACTTCCCCATCCTCAGCGTCTTCGACGTCAGCCAAACCGACTCGATCGACGGCGAAGAGATCCCCGACCTCGCCCCGCGCCTCATCGGCGGCGACGACGCCGGGATCTACGACGCAGCCGCCGAATGGCTGACCGGGCAGGGATGGACCATCGACCGAGCCTCGACCGGCGAGGTCAACGGATTCACCCAGCACATCAAGCGGACGATCACCATTCACGACGAGCTGCAGCCCGCCCAGGCGGCCGCGACCATGCTGCACGAGGCAGCGCACGCTCTCATGCACGCCGACGCCGACGACTACCACCAGCACCGCGGCATCTACGAAACCGAGGCCGAGTCTGTCGCCTACATCGTCGCAGGCGTGCTTGGACTC
>JAYWDH010000253.1:0-8270 GCA_043779945.1 Microbacteriaceae bacterium | reverse complement strand
CCGCGAGCGAATCAGGCCACGGAGTCATGCCTGAACGGCGATTCGCGATCCACTCCCCCACGGGGATGTCGCGATCCATCGCTCGCGTAAACGCGGCGTGGTACTCCTCCGCGTTGGTGAAGCGCCCAGCTTCGGCCGCCCACTCGCCCTCGTCGTGCCACCATCGCCGTCGCAGCTCCAGGAAATCGAAGCCGGTGATCGCGGTGAGGCCGGTCATCCGCACCCGCCAGTCGTAGTCGAAGAGGACGTCGTCCATGTCGAAGACGAAGAGCGGGGAGCGGATCATGATGCAATAAGTCTCTCCCACTCGCAAGGGTCGCGCTGCTCACCCCGGTACTCTTGAGCGCGTTATGCCCATCTTCGATACTGCCGTCCCGGCCGAACTGCTCGCCGGGATGCGTCTCGCCCGCGGAGCCATCGGCCAGGGCCAGCTCGTCGTGATCCCCACTGACACGGTCTACGGGATCGCGGCGGATGCCTTCTCGCCGGCTGCCGTCGGTCGACTGCTCGACGCGAAGGGGCGCGATCGCACGGCGCCGCCACCGGTGCTCGTCCCGGGGATTCCGGCACTAGATGCGCTGGCCGAGTCCATCCCGGATGCCGCGCGCGCGCTGGTTGCCGAGTTCTGGCCGGGCGGGTTGACTATCATCCTGCGCGCACGTTCGACGCTGGACTGGGATCTCGGCGAGACCCGGGGGACGGTGGCACTCCGCATGCCCAGCGACACGATCGCGCTCGAATTGCTCTCGGAGACCGGGCCACTCGCCGTCTCCAGTGCCAACAAGACCGGAATGCCAGCCGCCACAACGGCCGCCGAGGCGGAGCAGATGCTTGGCGACTCCGTCGCCATCTACCTGGACGGCGGGCCGGTCGGCGCGGCCTACCCGGGCGCCGAGGAGCGCGCGGGTTCCACCATCGTTGATGCGACCGGCATCGAGCACCCGGACGGCAAGTTGCGGATCGTGCGTCACGGTGTCATCTCGGACGCCCAGATCCGCCGCATAGTAGGGGCTGATCGATGCGAATAATCTTCTATGTGCTCTCGGCCGGCGTAGCGGCGGTGGTCACCTTCGGCCTCGCCATGCTGATCTGGAAGCTGAGTATGAGGTTCCGGCTCTACCCCAAGATCCGCGAGCGCGACGTGCACACGCGCCCCACGCCGCGTCTCGGTGGAATCGCCATGTTCCTCGGCGTGATCGCGGCGTTCGCGGTCGGTTCGCAGCTGCCGCAGCTCTCGATCGTATTCTCCGAGCCGGGCAAGATCCTGGCAGTGCTCGGGGCGGCGGCGATCATCGTCGGTATCGGCGTCGCCGACGACATCTGGGATCTTGACTGGGTTACCAAGCTTGCTGGGCAGATCATCGCGGCGGCGCTGCTGGCCTGGCAAGGCATCCAGATCGTGGCGTTGCCGTTCTTCCAAAACACCTCAGTGCTGCTGTCGCCATACATGTTTCTCGCGATCACGGTCTTCCTGGTTGTGCTCGTGATGAATGCCGTCAACTTCATCGACG
Source organism: Microbacteriaceae bacterium (assembly GCA_043779945.1). Taxonomy (GTDB): domain Bacteria; phylum Actinomycetota; class Actinomycetes; order Actinomycetales; family Microbacteriaceae; genus Lysinimonas. The sequence goes on along the minus strand of JAYWDH010000253.1, from coordinate 6,759 downwards.
GGCTCGACGGGCTGGTCGCCGGCGTCGCGATCATCGCAAACAGCGTGTTCTTTGTGTACTCATATGTCGTGACCTACGGCCCGACCGACCAGAGCGGCTACTTCAACTTGCCGCAGTTCGTTTCGGCTGTGCTGATCGGCGCGTGCCTCGGATTCCTGCCACTCAACTGGCACCCCGCGAAACTATTCATGGGGGATGCCGGCGCGCTGCTGGTCGGGTTGTTGATGGCGACGTCAACGATCGGCTTCACGGGCAACGTCGACCTGACGCCGCTGACGACGAAGGAGTTCCTGCCGGCGTTCATCCCTATCCTGCTGCCGTTCGCCGTGCTGCTGATCCCACTGCTCGATTTCGGGCTGGCGGTATTCCGCCGACTCCGGGCGGGCAAGTCGCCGTTCAGTGCCGACCGCCTGCACCTGCACCATCGTCTGCTCGACATGGGGCACTCGCACCTGCACGCGGTGCTGATCTTGTACGCGTGGACGGCTACGGCATCCGTCGGTCTTCTGCTCTTCCTGTTCACGCAAGCGTGGGTCGCGATCGTTGTCACGGTGACCGGCCTCGTGGTCTGCACGATCGTCACGCTCTCGCCGCTGAGCCGGCGCAAAGCCGTCGAAGCCGCCGTGCAGAGCGCCCCAAGGAAGTTCGCCGCGCACGCCGACGTCGCCCAATACGACCCGCTCGATGTCGCGGCTGATCCGATCGGCGTCGACGCGGAGACCTCGGACGCCGAGGCCGAGATCGCCATGACCCGGCTGCAGCAGAAGGAGTCGTCGTCGTGAGCGTCGCACCCATCCTGACGCGTGCCCTGCGCTACGGCGGGTTCGTGGCGCTCGCCGTCGCCATCGTGGCGGGTGGCATCGGCCTAGCCGTCGCGGGTCTGCCCGGACTGCTCGGCGGCCTGGGCGGTGCCGCGCTTTCCGCGGTCTTCCTCGGTCTCACGGCCGTCAGCATGCTGGTCGCTGGTCGCGTGACCAAGGGTGACGCAAACGGCCCCGCGTTCTTCGGAATCGTCCTCGGAGTCTGGGCCCTCAAGTTCGTCGTCTTCATCCTCGTCGCGCTTCTCTTCCGTGGACAAGCGGCAGTGGACCCCTACGTGTTCTTCTTCGCGGTGATCGCGGCCGTGCTGGGATCGCTGATCTCCGATATCGTGGCGGTCATCAGGACCCGCGTTCCCTACGTCAGCGACGTCGTTCTGCCGGGAGAGCCGGAAGGGGACCCACCGATTCTTTGATAGGCTCATAACACTCCCACTGATCGCCCCGTTCTGAACGCCCGATGCCGGAGACAGCAATCAATACCTCGACATTCTTCTCGATTCTGCCGTTCGTCAAAGGTGACACAGGCGGGGGCTTCCAAGGTCCCTCGATCGTCGAGTTCTTCCCGGACCCGATCTTCTTCGCGAACACGCCATTCGAGCTGAACCGGATCATGCTGATCCGCATCCTCGTCACGGTCCTGCTCGTTCTCGTTTTCGTCGTTGGCACTCGCAACCTCAAGATCATCCCGGGCCGCGGGCAGGTCGCGCTCGAGCTCGTCTACAACTTCGTGCGCGACAACGTCGTGATCGACGTGCTCGGCGAGAAGGACGGCAAGCGCTTCATGTCGATCCTGATGACGATCTTCTTTGTCTCGCTCGGCATGGACCTCACGGGCACCGTCCCCGGGCTTCAGATCGCCGGCACTTCGGTGATCGGGCTGCCGCTGCTGATGGCTCTTCTTGCCTACGTGCTGTTCATCTACGCCGGCATCAAGCAGCACGGGCTCAAGTACTTCAAGAACGCGCTGATCCTGCCGGGGCTGAATCCGATCATGGCGATCTTCCTCGCGCTGCTCGAGTTCCTGTCCACTTTCATCGTTCGTCCCGTGACGCTGACGCTTCGACTCCTCATGAACATGGTCGCCGGCCATCTTTTGCTCGCGCTCTGCTTTCTGGCAACCAACTTCTTCTTCTTCACCGTGCTGGCTGGAGGCAATCCGCTCGGGCTGCTGGGCGTCGGCACTTTTGCCTTCGGCATCGCCTTCACGATCCTCGAGATCTTCGTCGCGGCGCTCCAGGCATACGTCATCACCATCCTCACTGCCATCTACATCCAGATGGCAATCGCTGAAGAGCACTGAGCAACGTCTCAGTCTTCGGACCGCAACCACCCCTGAAAGGAAACACCAGTGAACGTCGTCGGACAGCTCGCCCCGCTTGCATTCGGACTCGCCGCCATCGGCTCGGGTATTGGCGTCGGCATCATCGTCGGCAAGACCATCGAGTCGGTGGCCCGTCAGCCAGAACTGCAAGGCCGCCTCCAGGCCCTCATGTTCCTCGGCATCGCGCTGACCGAGGCGCTCGCGTTCATCGCGATCGCCGTCGCCTTCATCCCGTTCCCCAAGCCGTAATCTGCGGCTCCGATCTAAGGAGTCCGGATGCTGACCGCATTCGTCCCGTCCGCCCCAACGGCGGACACGCACTCGCTGTTGATCCCGGCGATCCCCGATCTGGTTTGGGGCTCGCTGGCGTTCATCGTCGTGCTCGTTGTTGTGATTCGGAAGTTCTTGCCGCGCATGAACGCCATGTTCGACGCGCGAGCCGACGCCATCGAAGGTGGGCTCAAGCGCGCAGAAGAGGCGCAGGCCGGTGCCCAACAGGCGCTGGAGAATTACAACGCGCAACTGGCTGAAGCTCGGGCGGAGGCGTCACGTATCCGTGACGCCGCCCGCGAAGACGCGAAGAAGATCCGCACCGAACTGGTCGAACAAGCAACCGCAGACGCTGCACGCATCGTCGCCAACGCTCAGACGCAGATCGAGGCCGAGCGCACCGGTGCGATGCTGTCTCTTCGTGCCGAGGTCGGAACGCTGGCTCTCGATCTCGCCTCCGGCGTGATCGGCGAGGCGCTCAACGACGACAAGCGCGCGACCGCATACGTCGACCGCTTTCTGGCCGACATGGAGCTGGTGCAGTCCGCCGAGGCGAAGGCGAAGGCGGGTAGGTAATGGGCTCGGCATCTCGGCAGGCCCTCGCCGCGGCGGAGCAGATGCTCACGGCAGCGACTGGCGTGACGCTTGCCGCTGGCGAGCAACTGCTCTCGGCTGGCCGGGCTATCGAGGGGTCAGCGCAGCTTCGCGGTCTGCTCGCTGACCCGTCGCTAGAGAGCGCCGAGAAGGCCGGTCTGATCGCCACCATCTTCGGTTCGTTCGACGCGACGACTACAAAGCTCCTCTTCGGCATCGTCGAGGCGCGGTGGTCAGACTCCGACGAGCTGCTCGACGGCATTGAGCAGATCGGTATCCGGGCCATCGCCCACGCCGCAGGCTTCTCTTCCATCATCGACGCCGAGCTGTTCGAGTTCTCGCGTGCGGTATCAAGCAATTCCGAGCTCGAGCTGGCCCTCGCCGACAAGCTCGGTGATCCTGCTGCGAAGGCGGCGCTGGTCGACACTCTGCTCGCGAAGAAGGTGTCTCCGGCCGCCGTGGCGATCATTCGCCATCTGGTGCGGAGTCCGCGCGGGCGCCGCATCGGCGTGCTTCTCGGTGGCGCAGCATCCATCGTCGCGGATGCCGCAGGCCGCCTCGTCGCGACTGTCACCACGGCGGTCCCACTCTCCTCCGCGCAGCAGAAGCGTCTCGCCGATGCCCTCGCTGCACGCTACGGCCGCGAGCCCCGCCTCAACATCGTCATCGATCAGAGCCTGGTGGGCGGTCTGCGCGTGCAGCTCGGCGACGAGGTCGTCGACGGTACCGTCGCCTCGCGACTGTCTGACCTTCGACTCCAGCTCGCCGGTTGACCCCGGCCCCGAAACTTCAGCTCACGCAGCTCCAACACCAAGGGAATCCCATGGCAGACATCACCATCAGTTCGGACGAGATCCGCGACGCCCTCAAGGAGTTCGTCGCCGGCTATCAGCCGACCGGCGCCTCCGCGACTGAGGTCGGCACGGTCATCGACGCCGCGGACGGCATCGCACACGTTGAGGGCCTCCCCAACGTCATGGCGAACGAGCTCATCAAGTTCGCCGACGGCACCCTCGGCCTCGCGCTGAACCTCGACGAGAATGAGATCGGTGTCATCGTGCTCGGCGAGTTCTCGGGGATCGTCGAGGGCATGGAGGTCACCCGCACGGGCGAGGTCCTCTCGGTCCCCGTCGGTGACGGCTACCTGGGCCGCGTCATCGACCCGCTGGGGGACCCGATCGACGGCCTCGGCCCGATCGAATCCGAGGGTCGTCGTGCCCTTGAGCTCCAGGCTGCCGGCGTCATGCAGCGCAAGAGCGTGCACGAGCCGATGCAGACCGGCATCAAGGCCATCGACGCGATGATCCCGGTCGGCCGCGGCCAGCGTCAGTTGATTATCGGCGACCGCCAGACCGGCAAAACCGCCATTGCGATCGACACGATCATCAACCAAAAGTCCAACTGGGAGTCTGGCGACACGAACAAGCAGGTGCGCTGCATCTACGTCGCCATCGGCCAGAAGGGCTCGACGATCGCGGCCGTCAAGGGCGCGCTTGAAGACGCTGGCGCCATGGAGTACACCACGATCGTCGCCGCTCCGGCCTCCGACGCCGCTGGATTCAAGTACCTCGCCCCGTACACCGGCTCGGCCATCGGCCAGCACTGGATGTACGGCGGCAAGCACGTCTTGATCATCTTCGATGATCTTTCCAAGCAGGCAGAGGCCTACCGCGCTGTGTCGCTGCTGCTGCGCCGCCCGCCGGGACGCGAGGCATGCCCGGGAGACGTGTTCTACTTGCACTCCCGTCTGCTCGAGCGTTGCGCGAAGCTGTCCGATGAGCTCGGCGCGGGATCGATGACCGGCCTCCCGATCATCGAGACCAAAGCGAACGACGTGTCGGCGTACATCCCGACCAACGTGATCTCGATCACCGACGGACAGATCTTCCTGCAGTCCGATTTATTCAACGCGAACCAGCGTCCCGCGGTCGACGTCGGCATCTCGGTGTCCCGGGTCGGTGGCGACGCCCAGGTCAAGTCGATCAAGAAGGTCTCCGGCACCTTGAAGCTTGAGCTCGCGCAGTACCGCGCGCTCGAGGCGTTCGCGCTGTTCGCTTCCGATCTGGATGCCACCAGCCGCCGCCAGCTCGCTCGCGGCGCCCGCCTGACCGAGTTGCTGCGTCAACCCCAGTACTCCCCGTACCCCATCGAGGACCAGGTCGTCTCGATCTGGGCAGGAACCAACGGCAAGCTCGACGAGGTCCCGGTTTCCGACGTGCTGCGTTTCGAGCGTGAACTGCTCGACTACCTCGGTCGCAACACCGAGATCCTGACGACCCTGCGCGACACCAATGTGCTGGACGACGACACCGCGGCCGAGCTGGAGAAGCAGGTCAACAAGTTCTCGACCGAGTTCCAGACGAGCGAGGGTGGATCGCTCGTGCAGGCCGGCAAGGAGACGTTCGAGCCCACCGAGGTCGAAGACGTCAACCAAGAGAAGATCGTGAAGTCGCGCCGCTAATCTGGACCGACTCAATCACCGACTAGAACGTAAGGACCGAACGACATGGGCGCCCAACTTCGGGTCTACCGGCAGAAGATTCGTTCTGCCCAGACGACCAAGAAGATCACCCGTGCCATGGAGCTGATCGCCGCATCCCGCATCCAGAAGGCTCTGGTCCGGGTGCAAGCGTCCGCTCCATACGCACGGGCCGTCACACGTGCCGTTTCGGCGGTCGCGACCTACTCCAACGTGCAGCATGTGCTCACCACCGAGCCGGAGAAGATCACCCGGTCCGCCGTCGTGATCTTCGCCTCTGACCGCGGTCTCGCCGGTGCCTTCAACTCGAACGTGCTGAAGGCGGGCGAGGAGCTCTCGACGCTCCTGCGCGAGCAGGGCAAGGAGCTCGTCTACTACGTGATAGGCCGTCGCGCCGTCGGATACTTCGCATTCCGCCGTCGCGCGATCCAAAAAGAATGGATCGGCGACACAGACAGCCCGAGCTTCTCTACTGCGCAGGAGATCGGCGAAGAACTGGTGCGCGCCTTCGTGCAGCAGACGGCTGAGGGCGGCGTCGACGAGATCCACATCGTCTACAACCGTTTCGTGAACATGTTGACCCAGACCCCCGAGGTCGTTCGCCTGCTACCCCTCGAGGTCGTCGAGGGCGTCGAAGAGCCCGGGCGAGAGGCGCTGCCGCTTTACGAGTTCGAGCCGGACTCTGCGACGGTTCTGGATGCGCTGCTCCCGGTCTACATCGAGAGCCGCATCTTCAACGCCCTCCTGCAGTCCGCGGCGAGCAAGCACGCGGCGACCCAGAAGGCAATGAAGTCGGCAAGCGACAACGCCGACACTCTCATCCGCGACTACACCCGACTGGCCAACAACGCGCGCCAGTCGGAGATCACCCAGCAGATTTCCGAGATCGTCGGCGGCGCTGACGCCCTGAGCTCGGCGAAATAGCCCTCGACTTCGAGAGAACAAGGACCCCATGACGACGACAAGTCCCGCCAAGAAGCCTGCAGCCAAGAAGCCCGCAGCCAAGAAGGCCACAGCAGCGACCACACCGATAGTGAACGCCCGCGGAGTCGGTCGAGTCGCCCGCGTCACCGGCCCCGTCGTGGACATTGAGTTCCCGCACGACGCGATCCCGGGGATGTACAACGCGCTGAAGACCGACATCGTGCTGGATGGCGTGTCGACGACGATCACGCTCGAGGTCGCCCAGCACCTCGGCGACGACGTCGTCCGCGCCATCTCGCTGAAACCCACTGATGGGATGGTCCGCGGGCAGAGTGTGCGCGACACCGGTG
>JAYWDH010000252.1:0-20710 GCA_043779945.1 Microbacteriaceae bacterium | reverse complement strand
GGACCGCAATGCAGCCCGACACAATCCGGCTGGTGTCGACATCGACTCCGGTGGTTTCGAGATCAAAGACCCCGAGGCGGTTGCCCCACGTACTCATTCAATGAAGGTAAGTGCAACAGGCGACAGAATGCGCGAAGGGACTCGGCGCGCGAGAAATTGGCGTCAACGAAGAGTTCAGACGAATGACACCCGGATCAGTTCGGTCCGCGCGACAACCCGGTCCCGCTCGGCGGCCAATGCCACCCGGCGGTCGTCGGCCAAGTAGGCCTGAAGAGCCGCTTCAGACGGGAAAGAATAGAACTGAATCTCGAGTGGATGCCCCGGCTCGCCGGTGCTCCGCGCCCGGTGCAGCACCGTCCCGCCGTGGGCAGGCACGAGAGCGAGGACGCGGTCCTCGTAGGACACCAGCTCGGCGTCATGCCCCGGATGCGCCCAGAGGAGCACGCACAGCTTGACGGCTCCGTCGGCGTGGGCTGCGGCATCCATCAGAAGCCCGTCGGCTGGAAGCGGACCTCGCCGACATGAAGCCAATAGAAGCTTTGTGTCGCGAGGGTGAGGGTGAGGCCACCATCGTCGCCGATGGTCGGGAACTCGCCTCCACCGAAGAGGTCGTAGAGCGCCGAACCCGGTTCGCCAACGTCGATCTTCACCGAAACCGGATTGTGCGAGAAGGAGAACACGCAGAGGATCCGCTCGGGCGCGTCGCCGAACTGCGCGCCCGATCCGGCATACTCGCGAACGAATGCCAGCACCGAGTCGTGGGTGGTGGTCAGCACACGGATCGAGCCGAGCCCGAAGGTCGGATGCCCCTTTCGCACATGAATCACATTGCGCACCCAGTGCAGCAGTGACCGCGACTGGGCCAGCTGGGATTCCACGTTGACCAGGGTGTAGTTGTAGACCAGAGATTGCACGATCGGCAGGTACAACTTGCCGGGATCGGCGGTCGAGAACCCCGCGTTGCGGTCCGGAGTCCACTGCATCGGGGTGCGCGAGGAATCGCGGTCGGGCAGCCAGATGTTGTCACCCATGCCAATCTCGTCGCCGTAGTACAAGAACGGCGAGCCGGGCAGAGAGAACAGCAGCGCATGAGCGAGTTCCAACTCGGCGCGAGAGTTGTCGAGCAGAGGAGCGAGTCGTCGACGAATTCCGACGTTGACTCGCATCCGCGGGTCGTACGCGTACCAGCCGTACATCGCCTGGCGGTACTCCTCGCTCACCATCTCGAGGGTGAGCTCGTCGTGATTGCGCAGGAACACACCCCAGCCGGCGCCGGTCGGCGTCTCGGTGGTCTCTGACAGCACGCGATTCAGCTCCTGCGCCGACTGCGAACGCAGCGAGTAGAAGATGCGCGGCATCACCGGGAAGTCGAAAGCCATGTGGCATTCCGGCTGCTCGTCGGTGCCCATGAACGCGACCGTCTCGGCCGGCCACTGGTTGGCCTCCGCCACCATGACGCGACCCGGGTACTCGGTGTCCATCATGCGGCGAACGGCCTTCAGGAACTCGTGCGTCGGTGGCTCGCCTTCGCCGTTTCCGCCGTCGGATTCGTAGAGATAGGGGATCGCGTCAAGGCGGAACCCGTCGATGCCCATGTCCATCCAAAACCGGATGATCTCGAAGACCGCCTCATGCACCGCTGGGTTCTCGAAGTTGAGGTCGGGCTGGTGGCTGAAGAAGCGGTGGAAGTAGAACTGCCGACGCTCGGAGTCGAACGCCCAGTTGGAGTCCTCGGTGTCGGTGAAAATGATCCGGATTTCCGGGTACTTCTGATCCGTTTCGCTCCACACGTAGAAGTCGCCGAATGGACCCTCCGGGTCGGACCGCGACTGCTGAAACCATTCGTGCGCGTCCGAGGTGTGGTTCAGCGGGAGGTCGATGATGATGCGCATGTTGCGCTCGTGCGCCTTCGTGACGAGATCGCGGAACTCGTCAAGCGAGCCGAACTCCGGCAGGATCGAACGGTAGTCCGTGACGTCATAGCCGCCGTCTCGCAGCGGGCTCGAAAAGATCGGCGGAATCCAGAGCGCATCGACCCCAAGCCACTGCAGGTAGTCGAGTTTGGAGATCAGTCCGCCCAGATCGCCGGAACCGTCCCCGTTGCTGTCAACGAAGGATCTGACGATCACCTCGTAAAACACCGAGCGGCGATACCAGTGCGGATCGAGCGTCAGTCCGGGCAGGGTGATCGGAGCGGTGAAGGTCACTCGTCGAGCCTAGTCAGCGCCTTCTAGACTGAACCTCGATGACCGCCCCGACGCCGCACGCGACTGCTCTCGCCGAGATCCCCGTGCGATTCGGTGAGGTCAAGGTTCTCGGGAGCACCACCAAGTACTGGGACTACGGTCCGAGAGATGCCGAGCGCACAATCCTCCTCGTGCACGGCTACCGTGGCGATCATCACGGTCTCGAGGCGGTCGTGGCGCAACTGCCCGGCATCCGCTTCATCAGCCCCGATCTGCCCGGATTCGGACTCTCGACGCCGATGACGGAGGTGTCGCACGACATCCCCGGCTATGTGAACTGGATGAACGAGTTCGCACGCGCGGCGAGTGTGCCCACCGACACCGTCGTGCTCGGCCACTCCTTCGGCTCGATGATCGCCTCACACGCGGTGGCGGGCGGATTTTCGACCCCCGCGCTGATCCTGATGAACCCGATCTCGGCTGATCCGCTGGTGGCAGCGGGCAGGGGCATCACCGGATTGACCCGTGCTTTCTACGGCCTCGCGCGTCGCTTGCCCGCGGGGCTTGGACGCCGGCTGCTCGGCAACTGGCTAATCGTGCAGTTCATGAGCATGTCGCTTGTGACGACCAACGACCCCGCCCTCCGCAGGTGGATCCACGAGGAGCACCACCGTTTTTTCAACGGATTCTCCGACCCGCAGACCGTTTCGGAGGGTTTCGATGCCTCGCTCAGTACGCAGGTGGGCGATGCGGCTCCCCGAATCCGGGTGCCCGTTCTGATGATCGCGGGCGAGGTCGACCAGATCGCCCCGCTGAGCGGTCAGAAAGCGACCGTCGCCCTGTTTCCGGATGCGCGGCTCCTCGTACTTCCGGCCGTCGGGCACCTCATCCACTACGAAGCGGCGGCCGGTGCTGCAGACGCGATCCGCGCGTTTCTCGCTGAGCACCCGTGACGGTCAGCGCGTGAAGATCGTTGTCGATTGCCGCTACGTGCGAATCGATCACCACGACGGGATCAGTCGCTACACCGCGGGCATCGTTGAGGCGCTCTCAACGAAGCATCCAATCACAATGCTGATCAGTGACACGCGCCAGTTGGCGTTGCTGCCCGAGTTGCCATGGGCTCTGGTCTCGGGGCCGACGAGCGCGCGCGAGCCTTTCGTGGCCAAGCAGGTCAACAAGCTCCAGCCCGATGTCGTCTTCACCCCCATGCAGACCATGGGCACCCTTGGCCGCCGCTACAGGCTCGTGAAAACCTTGCACGATCTCATCTACTACCGCAATCGCACGCCGCCGCGTGATCTCAACCAGGCGATCCGGCTGCTCTGGCGTCTGTACCACCTGGCCTGGTGGCCGCAGCGGCTGCTGCTGAACCGCGCGGATGCCGTCGCCACCGTCTCGGCCACCACCATGCACCTGATGCAGGAGCATCGCCTCACCAGCAAGCCGATCGTGATCGTCGGTAACGCCCCGGACCCGGCCCCCGCTGGCGTACCCACTCACCGAACGGCTCCTGTCGGTCCGCGACGCGAGTTGCTCTACATGGGCTCTTTTATGCCGTACAAAAACGTCGAGACGCTGGCACGGGCGCTTCATGACTTGCCGGGCTACCGCTTGCATCTGTTGAGCCGGATTGCACCCGCTGATCGTGACCGTCTGGCGGCCCTCGCGCCACGTGACGCACTTGTGATTCACGACGGGACAAGCGAAAAGGACTACCTCACCGCGCTTGAGACGGCCACGGCGCTCGTGACGACCTCCCTCGACGAGGGCTTCGGGCTCCCGCTGGTCGAGGCGATGGCGCTCGGCACTCCGGTCGTCGTGAGCGACATCCCGATCTTCCGCGAGATCGGCGGGGTGGCGGCGCTCTACGCACCGGCGACGGATGCCGTGGCGGTGGCAGCCGCGATCCGCACCCTGGAAGATCCGGTCGAGTGGCTCGCCCGCTCGGAGGCCTCGCGCGGGCAAGCAGCCAAGTTCAGTTGGGACCGCTCGGCCGACGCCCTGCTCTCCGTTCTAGAGCAAATCACCCGCAGCTGAGTTCTTGAGCAACTCACCCGCAGCTGACGCCTGCCTGACTCACGCGGCGCCATCTTCCATGTCTTCCATCGCTTCCACGGCGTTCTGCTCATCGATGTCGCCGCAGTCCTCACCGATTGACTCGATCTCGATCGGGTCGTCGAATGCGATCAGCTTCAAGGCACCGTCTTCGAGCCGGAAACTGTGCACCGAGCCGTTGGTGATCATCCCGTGGCTCGCGCTCGGCTCGACCTCGCTCAGTACCGCGCGGATCGCCCCACCGTGACTCACGATGACCAGCGATTGGCCGGTGCGCTGCTCCGCCAGGGCGACGAGCGCGGGGATCACCCGCGCTCCGACCTGTTCGCGAGATTCGCGGCCGGGTACCGCCGTGCCGTGCGGATACCGCAACTCGACCTCGAACCAGTTGAGGCCCTCAGCCGCGCCGTAGTTACGTTCCACCAGGGCGTCGAGAAGGATCGGCCCGCCGAGTCCGAGTTCGATGGCGATGATCGAGGCGGTCTCGCGAGCGCGGGAGAGTGGGCTGGCGTAGACCGCGTCCCAGCTGCGGCGAGCCAGCAGCCTCCCCGTGGTCTTCGCCTGGGCGCGGCCGACGCTATTCAGCGAAATGTCGGTCAACCCCTGGATGCGCTTCTCGCGGTTCCAGTTCGTCTCGCCGTGTCGCACGAGGTACAACTCGGTCATCGGATTACTGGCCTCCTTGCTAGCCGCCTTGCGGGACCGCTCAGCCGAGGCGTTCGCGCAACGCGACCAGTACCTCGGAAGTTCCCGCGTCAATCTTAAGACTCGCACGCGGGTCGCCCTTGGTGACTCCACGGTTCAGGATGACGATCGGCATCTTGCGCTTCGACGCTTGGTCGAGCAGACGGATGCCCGAGTTCACCACGAGGGAGGAGCCAGCGATGAGCATCGCATCGGCCGACCGCACCAGTGCCCGTGCCTCCTCGAACTTCTCCACCGGCACGAACTCGCCGAAGAACACCACCTCGGGCTTGAGGATACCGCCGCAGACCGTGCAGCTCGGTACGACCATGCTGTCGGACGCCTCCACCGTCACATCGCCATCGGGGTTGAGCTCGACTCCCTCCGGCACCTCGAGCCATGGGTTGTCCCGCGCCATCCGCTCGGCGATGTCCGTGCGTGCGAAGGACTGGCCGCAGTGCAGGCAGCGCACGCGATCCAGAGAACCGTGAATGTCGACCACGCGACGTGATCCGGCCCGCAGGTGCAGCCCGTCGACGTTCTGCGTGACGATGCCGTTGACGACGCCAGAGCGCTCGAGAGCGGCGAGCGCGCGGTGCCCAGCATTCGGCTGCGCCGCCGAGAAGTGACGCCAGCCGAGGTGGCTGCCCGCCCAGTAACGCTGGCGACCGCGCTCGTCGGCGAGGAAGTGGTCGAAGGTCATCGGGCTGCGTACCGGGGCGCCAACGCCCCGGTAGTCGGGGATACCCGAGTCGGTGCTCACGCCGGCCCCGGTGAGCACCACGACCTTGTGGCCCCGCAGCACTTCCACGGCCCGCGAGATCAGCGCTTCGAGCCCGTCATCAAGGCGCGTCGAAGTCACTTTCGTCGGTGTGTTGCCGGCCATGGCGCCTCCTCCCGCTGTCGCCACAGTAAACAACGGAGTTTTCCGGTATGTTTCCGACGGCTGGCAGCCAACCGGCGAAAGGGGACGCGCATGCACATCGTGCCCATCGACGACCCGGCCGATCCCGCTCTCGTCGACTACTTCGGTCTTACCGATGTGGCGCTCCGTCGCCTCTCTGAGCCTGCGGGCGGACTCTACATCGCCGAGTCGACCAAGGTCATCGCTCGCGCTCTCGCGGCCGGCCACCGGCCGCGCTCGGTGCTGCTGCAGCAGAAGTGGCTCCAGGAGTTGGCGCCGCTGCTTGATGCCTACGACATTCCAGCTTTCCTCGCCTCGCCCGAGCTGCTCGCGCAGGTCACTGGCTTTGTGATGCACCGCGGGAGTCTGGCCGCGATGCATCGCCCGACGCTGCCGTCGCCGGCCGAGTTGCTCACCGACGCGCGCCGGGTCGTCGTGCTCGAGGACATCGTTGACCACACCAACGTGGGCGCCATCTTCCGGGCCGTCGCTGGCCTCGGCGCCGATGCCGTGCTGGTCACGCCGCGCTGCGCCGATCCGCTGTACCGCCGCTCGGTGCGGGTGAGCATGGGTGCCGTGCTCCAGGTGCCCTGGACCCGGATCGCCGACTGGCCGGATGGCGGCTCCCAACTCCATGACGCCGGCTTCACCATCGCTGGCCTGGCGCTCGACGAGGGCGCGATCACGCTCGACGCCTTCGCCCTGGACCCGCCGGAGCGAGTCGCCCTGCTTCTCGGCACCGAGGGCGACGGTCTGTCCCACGGCGCCCTCGAGGGAGCGGACGTGGTGGTCACCATACCGATGGCGCGCGGCGTGGACTCCCTGAACGTCGCCGCCGCATCGGCCGTGGCGCTCTGGGCGCTCAGGGTCTAACGCGTACGATCGAGCCTGTGGTGCTGACTCGACGACAGATCTATTTTCGTCGCCGGATTGCCGTCGTGGCCGTCCTATGTCTGATTCTCGCAACGGCTTTCTACCTTCCGATGACTCTGCTGGCCCCCCTGCAAGTGACCGATCCCGTCGTGGCGAAGCACGCGGTGTTGCCCGGGGCCGCCGCCCAACTCGCGTTCCCCGGCTACGGCGGCAGCGCGATCGGCGCTGTCGGGTTCGACGGCGTGCTCGCGCACGCAGGGACCGACGCGCCGCTCCCGATGGCGAGCATTACCAAGATCGTGACGATGCTCGTCATCTTGCAAGCGAAGCCGCTGACCGTCGGAGAAGAGGGTCCGTCCGTCACCATGACGGCCACCGATGTCGGGTACTACAACCATTACCGCTCTCTCAACGGCAGCGTGACGACGGTCAAGGAAGGGCTCGTCTTCACCCAGCACGAGCTGATGGAGCTCGCGCTCGTGCATTCGGCAAACAACTATGCGGCGAGCCTGGCGGTGTGGGCCTTCGGGTCGATGGATGCCTACCTGGCGGCCGCGCAATCCTGGGTAGCCAGTCAGAAGCTCAGCAGCATGACGATCACCGACCCCACCGGCATCGAGCCAACGGATGCCGCCAGCACCACAGACCTGCTGACCCTCGGCAAGATCGCCCTCGCCGACCCCGTGATCGCCCAGATCGTCGCCATCAAGTCGGTCACGATCCACGACGTCGGAACCATCACGAGCACCAACACGTTGCTCGGCTCCCAGGGGATCAACGGAATCAAGACCGGCACGCTCAACGACGCTGGGTCGAATCTGCTCTTCGCGGCAAACCACACGGTCGGCGGAAACACGGTCACGATCATCGGGGTCGTGCTCGGAGGGAGTACCCACGCGGCCGTGGACACCGACATCAAGGCGCTGATGACCGGGGTACTCGCGGGGTTCCACGAGGTCTCGCTCGTGACCAAGGGCGACGTCTACGCCAACTACCGGACCGGCTGGGGCCAGATGACCACGGCAATCGCTGAGAAGAGCGCGAGCGTCGTCACGTGGAGTGACGCGGCAGTTACGACTTCATCCACCGTGCGGCCCGTCACCACCGGCGCCAAGGGGGAGGAGGTCGGCACCGCGACGTTCACAGTGGGCGGGCGCACGATCCAGGTCCGTCTCGGTCTCGCCTCGACGCTGAGCGATCCGGGTCCGGGATGGCGACTTTCGCATCCGGGATTGATCATCGGGGCGCCGTAGGGCTTCGGTTCAGTTCACCCGCGCGCCGCCGGGTGTCGGCCGCTTCGCCGAGATCCCGTCGCCCGACGACCGGTGGCGAAGACGACGCATGATCCACGGGCCGAAGTACTCGCGAGCCCAGCCGACATCCTCACGCCGGGCCTGCCGCCACGAGGTCTTCGGCAACGGTTCCGGGCGGAACGGCTCGAGGTCGTTCTCGACGTTCAAGGCGCCAAGAACCATACGCGCGATCGTCTGGTGGCCGACGGCGGAGAAGTGCAGACGGTCGGGAGCCCACATCCGCGGGTCGGTCAGCTCGCGCAGCCCCCACATGTCGGCCATGATCGCGTCGTGCCTCTTGGCGATGGCGCGCAGGTTCTCGTTGTAAATCGCAATCTTGCCGCGCATCCGTCCGAGCACCGGAGTTTTGCCGATGTCGGGCCCGTTGAACATCACCACCGTCGCGCCCTCACTAGTGAGCCGCTGCAGGCCGAGCTCGAAGCGGGCCGCGACGGCATCCGGATCGGTGCCCGGGCGAAGGATGTCGTTCCCACCAGCCGAAATGGTCACCAGACCTGGCCGCAGTTCCATGGCCGGCTCGAGCTGTTCGTCGAGAATCTGGTCGAGCAGACGCCCCCGGATCGCGAGATTCGCGTAGGCGAAGTGCGGCGTGCTGTCACTGAGCACCTCCGCCACCCGATCCGCCCAGCCTCGATGACCACCCGGGGAGCGGGGTTCGGGGTCGCCGATTCCCTCGGTGAAGGAATCACCGATCGCGACATACCGCGACCACGGGTGCTGAACGGGCATGCTTCCATCTTGCAACAAAGCTGAGTACTGCGTGTGAGAGGTCGCCATGATCTTCGCCATGATTTTCGGCCGCCGTCGCGCCTGAGCCCGCGCTACTCGAAGAGCCTCTGCATCTCGAGGGCCTTTTCTTCGTTGTTGCAGGGCAGCAAGTCCGACGTCGATGCGAGGATGAGGCGTGAGCAAGCAGGATGGCAGCGGCAGGCAGGTCAGCGCCGAGCCCAGCGATGACCTCACCGCGACGATCCTGCACGTCGACATGGATGCGTTCTACGCATCGGTCGAGATGCTCGAGCGTCCCGAACTCGCCGGCAAGCCCGTGATTGTCGGGCACCGCTCCTCGCGCTCCGTCGTGACCGCCGCCACCTATGAGGCACGCAAATACGGGGTCAACTCGGCCATGCCGATGTCGATCGCGCTCCGGCGTTGCCCGCAGGCCATCGTGCTCGAGCCGCATTTCGAGCGCTACGCGCACTTCTCGGAGTGGGTCATGCGCCTGCTCGGCGAGGTCACGCCGCTGGTCGAGCCGCTCAGCATCGATGAGGCGTTTCTGGATGTCACGGGTGCCCGTCGCCTGCTCGGCACACCGTGGCAGATCGGCACCCGGTTGCGCGAACGGGTTTTCGCCGAGACCGGATTGCAGTGCTCGGTGGGCGCCGCCTCCACCAAGTTCATCGCCAAGCTCGCGTCGTCTCGCGCGAAACCGGATGGACTGCTCGTCGTGCCGGCAGCGGAGACCGTCGCGTTCCTGCATCCGCAGCCGGTGAGTGCGCTGTGGGGTGTTGGCGGCAAGTCCGAGGAGCAGCTTCAGCGGCTCGGCCTCCGTACGGTAGGCGATGTCGCGAACGTGCCATTCGAGGCGCTGAAGCGCGCACTTGGACCCAGGAACGCCGCGCGGCTTCACGAACTCGCCTGGGGCCGCGACCCCCGGGTGATCGAACCGGGCCGCGACGAGAAGAGCATCGGGCACGAGACGACGTTCGAGGCCGACATCACGGACCCCGTGGTCCTGCATCGCGAGCTGCTGCGTCTCTCCGACGCGGTCGGCGCCCGGCTACGACGCGCGGGAGTCCAGGCCCGCACGATCTCCCTCAAGTTGCGTTTCGAGGACTTCACCACGATCAGTCGCTCACGCACCCTCGGCGAGCCGACCGACCTCGGTAAGCGGATCTACCGGGAGGCCCGCTCGCTCTACGACGACGCCGCGCAGGGCGGCCGGCCGGTTCGGCTGATCGGCGTGCGCAGCGAGAGTCTCAGCGGAGCAGTAGCGAGCCTCGGTCTCTGGGATGACGACGAGCACTGGCGTGAGGTCGAGGGCGCCGTAGATGCGATCGGCTCCCGCTTCGGCGCAGGCGCCGTGCGGCCGGCCACCCTGCTCGGCGAGACGCCGCGGCGACGGGTGAGCGGCGGTGACGACTGAGCACTCTGCCGATTGAGCACTCTGCCGATTGAGCGCTCCGTGGGTCGAGCAGCCGCGAAGCGGCGGGTCGAAACCCGCACCGCAACTCGATGAGGATTTCGACAGGCGCCTGCGGCGTTACTCAACCAGCGAGAAAGGTACCGTGGAGCAGGTGAATGAGACGACGGCTTCGGGACCAGCGTTCCGTGCAACCGCCGCCGCTGACCACCTCTCCCCGGCCTTCCCGGAGCGTGCCCCACGCGGCACCGCCGACAAGCTCCGCGCCTGGCAGCAGGAGGCGCTCGACACGTATTTCTCGCACGAGCATCGCGACTTCCTGGTGTCCGCGACGCCGGGTGCTGGCAAGACGACATTCGCGCTTCGACTCGCCAGCGAGTTGCTGCGGCGCCGGGTCGTCGACCGAGTGACGGTGGTGGCGCCCACCGAGCATCTCAAGACTCAGTGGGCGGATGCTGCCCATCGCGCCGGCATCCGGCTCGATCCGAAGTTCAGCAACAAGCACGGTCGCGAGTCGCGGCAGTTCCACGGCGTCGTCGTGACCTACGCGCAGATCGCCGTGCGTGCCAGCTTGCATCGCGAACTCACCGAGTCGAAGCGCACCCTCGTGATCCTCGACGAAGTGCACCACGGTGGCGACGCGCTGAGCTGGGGAGACGCGATCCGGGAGGCCTTCGGGGGAGCGAGCCGGCGCCTCTCCCTGACTGGCACGCCCTTCCGAAGTGACACCGCGCCGATCCCCTTCGTGCAGTACCTCCGCAACGAGAAAGGGATCCGGCTCTCCCAAACCGACTACGCATACGGCTATGGGCGAGCACTGCGAGACGGAGTGGTGCGACCCGTCATCTTCCTGTCGTACGCCGGATCGATGCGCTGGCGCACCCGTCAGGGGGAGGAATACGAGGCGACGCTCGGCCAGCCGGACACCAATGACGTGACGGCACAGGCGTGGCGCACCGCGCTCGCTCCCGACGGTGACTGGATGACCGCGGTTCTGGCCGCCGCGGATCGGCGCCTCACCGAGGTGCGCCAGTCGGTTCCGGATGCTGGCGGCCTCGTGATCGCGACCGATCAGGCCTCCGCGCGGGCATACGCCACAATCCTCACCGGCCTGACTGGCTGCGCCCCGACCGTCGTGCTCAGTGACGAGAAGGAGGCGAGCGACCGCATCCAAGCTTTCGCCGGCGGCACGCAGCGCTGGATGGTCGCGGTCCGGATGGTGTCGGAGGGCGTCGACGTGCCCCGGCTCTCTGTCGGGGTATACGCCACGAGCGCCGCCACACCGCTGTACTTCGCCCAGGCCATCGGACGGTTCGTACGGGCACGTCGGCGCGGCGAGCTGGCGTCGATCTTCGTGCCCAGCGTGCCGATCCTGCTGGCGCTCGCGTCCGAGATGGAACGCGAGCGCGACCACGCGCTGGACCGCGAGCCACCCGACGACCAGTTGCTGAACGACGAGGAGTTGGAGCGCGCTGAGCAGTCGGACGCGGCATCCGCCGATCTCCTCGACGAGTACGAGTGGACGGCCTTGAGCTCAGTGGCGACCTTCGAGAAGGTGCTCTTCGACGGCGAGGAGTTCGGCTCGCTCGCCGAGCCAGGCAGCGCCGAGGAGTGGGACTTCATCGGGCTGCCGGGCATCCTGGAGCCGGATCAGGTCAGCGAGCTGCTCAAGGCGAGGCAGCAGCGACAGGCGAGGCACTCCGGCGAGCGGCGGAAGGCGGCGACTTCGAACGGAGAGATCGTCGCCGAGCACGTTGAAGCCGTTCCGCTTCACCGCACGCTGGTCGAGCAACGCAAGCTGCTCAACAGCCTGGTCTCGATCCGGGCGCGGGGGTCGGGCCAGGCCCACGGCTTGGTGCATGCCGAAGTGCGCCGCGCCTGTGGAGGACCGGAAGTCGCCAAGGCAACCGTTGCCCAACTGCAGTCGCGGATCGACTGGCTGCGGGGCCGGTTCGCGAGCTGATTCTTGGCGTGCAGGATCGCGCGAGCGGGTAGCGTTGAGGCATGGCCGCCAGCACCACCGCATTCGCATCGCTCACCGATCTCCGGGCGTCCTACCAGGCCCTGAAGTCCCGCAATCTGAAGCTGGATCTCACCCGCGGCAAGCCGTCGATCGCCCAGCTCGACCTGTCGAACGGGCTGCTCGACCTGCCGCTCGCCTCCGATCACATCTCGGCGGATGGGGTGGACGTGCGCAACTACGGCGGAACGGACGGCCTCCCCGAGTTGCGTGCCATCTTCGGCGAGCTTCTCGGCATTCCCGTCGAGCAGTTCCTTGCACTTGGCAACGCGAGTCTGAACGTGATGCACGACGTGATCGTGCACGCGCTGCTCCACGGCGTTCCCGGCAATACCGTGCCCTGGCGCGACCAGCAGATCAGCTTCCTGTGCCCGGTGCCTGGGTACGACCGGCACTTCGCCATCACGGAGGCCTTCGGCATCCGGATGATCCCGCTTCCTTACGTCGAGGGCCATCACCTCGACCTCGACGCGATCGGTGAGCACCTGAAGAACCCGTCGGTACGCGGCATGTGGCTGGTGCCGATGTATGCGAACCCCGGTGGCCAGACGCTCACGGCCGAGGAGGCGAAGGCGCTGGTCTCGCTGCCGGCGGCGGCTGCGGACTTCCGCATCTTCTGGGACAACGCCTACGCCGTGCACCACCTGACGGCCAACGAGCAGCCCGCGATCGATGTACTGGGTCTTGCGGCGGCGGCCGGCAACCCAGATCGTCCGCTCGTGTTCGCCTCCACCTCGAAGATCACGCTGGCCGGCAGTGGCGTCTCCTTCCTGGGCGCATCGACCGCCAACATCGACTGGTACCGCCTGCACGCGGGCGTCCAGTCGATCGGCCCAGACAAGGTGAACCAACTCAAGCACGCCCGCTTCCTCGGCTCGCCCGAGGGTGTCCGCGCGCACATGCGCAAGCACCGCGAGATCTTGGAGCCGAAGTTTGCGCTTGTCGACACGCTGCTATCTGCGCGTCTGACCGGACACGGCAGCTGGACGGCTCCGCTGGGAGGTTACTTCGTGACGCTGATTGCCCCCGTGGGCACGGCAACGCGCGCCGTCGAGCTGGCCAAAGCGGCGGGCATCGCCATCACGCCGGCCGGCGCCGCCTTCCCGTACAGCGCAGACCCGGATGACGCAGTCATTCGCATCGCGCCGAGCTTCCCCAGCCTGGCGGACCTCGAAGCTGCGATTTCAGGGCTCTGCGACTGCGTGCTGCTCGCCGAGGCCGAACGGGCCGCGCGCGCGTGACGGTCAGGCCTGAAGGTCAAGCGACGTCGTCGAAGAACACCGGGCTACCAGTTGGTGGGGCCATCACGGGCGCGGCCAAGGTCAGCTCCGGCAGCTCGGTCTCGTAGCCGCGCAGCACCTCCTGTGCCTCCAGCGCGAGCTCGCGCAGCAGGTCGATCGCCACCGAGGACTCACGTCGGGGTTGTGATCCCTGGAGGCAGAAGGAGCCGATCACGTGGCCATCGGTGGCGCGCAGCGGGTAACCGGCGTAGAAGTTGATGAACGACACGTCGACGAGTGGATTGTCCCGAAAACGCGCGTCTCGACCGGTGTCCGGGATGATGACAGGTTCGCCGCTCTCGACCGTGTACTTGCAGAACGACAGCTCCAGCGGCACGGAGGCTGGCATCACGTCGGTATTGTTGCCGTGGTAGAGGCGGTCGCCGTCCACGAGCGACACGACCGCGAGTTCGACGCCGAACGATTTCTGCGCCTTCTCGGTGAGGCGTTTCAGGTCCGCCTCGCCGCCGTGGCGTGCGGCCGCGACGATCGCGCCGGTCCCGCTCCAGTCCCAGACCTTGTCCTTCTGAGCCGCGCGCGGCGTGGGCGCGGGTCGAACCGCGACGAGTTGGGGGACGATGTTTTCGGCGATGCGAACCGCGAACTCCCGGTACAGCGCCGCAGACGCCGTGGACCCGCTCCCGGCCCGTCCGACTGGAAGATCGAGGTAGCTGAGCCCACGCAGGGTTGCAATCTTTTGCGTGGCGGTGTTCAGCAGCAGGCGATGCCTCTCGCTGAGGTGTGCGACGAGGCTGCCGTAGGCGCTGAAGGACTGGATCGGCGGGATGCCGACGACAGTGACCGTGGACTCCCGACGCATTCGCGGGGTGATCCCGTCGAGCAGGGCGCGCATCTCGCGCTTCCAGCTCGCCACGGAAGTGAATCGCAGCGCGTCGTTGAAGCCGATCATGATGACGACGGCGTCGTCGCCGCGGAGTTCGCGATCCCCGATCCAGGCGAGGGCAGAGCGCACGTTCATAGCTTCGGCACCGATGAGATCCGCGTCGCATGCCCGCTTGGTCTGCTCCGCGACTGCGGAGGCCAGCTGACCGACGAGGGCGAGCTGGTGAGTCACCACGCCCCAGCCGTGACTCGGGCCGTTGCCGATCAGCACGATGCGGTCGGCACACGGATCTCCACTGCGCACCACGGGTACGTCCTGCGGCTGCAGTTGGCTGCGAAGCCGCAGCATTCGGAACGCGTACCACGCGCGCAGCGCGAAGTGGGCGGGGCGGGATTCGGATACGGTCACGGTGGCCTCGTGTCTCGGGTGTGTCCGGGTGGTTCGGAGCCCGGCGCCCGGTCGACTGTCCCCCTTTGGGGTCGTCAGAGTTATCCGCTACTGGAAGTCGCGCGAGCGGTGCACGACCCCGAGGCGGAGCGGCTCGAAGCGGTCGGCTAGGAGATTGGTGACGCCTTCCTCCGAGCGTTCCAGGATGCCGCGCACGATCAGAGCGGGCGACTCGCGCACCACGCGCCGGTAGCGCCCCCACACGCCCACCGAGCAGATCACGTTGACCAGACCGTGCTCGTCCTCGAGGTTAAGAAAGGTGATCCCGGATGCCGTGGCCGGCCGCTGACGATGAGTCACCAGTCCGGCAACCTCGATCCGGCGGCCGGATTCGGCGGAGCGCATGTCGTGCGAAGAGAGCGCGCCGCGTTCGGCCAGCTCCGCGCGGAAGTGGCGGAGCGGATGGTCGTCGGTGGAGATGCCCGTCGCCCAGAGGTCCGAGGCGAGCGTCTCGAATGCGCTCGGGTCGGCGAACAGTGGGGGCTGCACGACGACCACCGAGTCGGCGAGGAACTCCGCGCGATCTTCCGCCGCCAAACCGGCTCGCCAGAGAGCCTCGCGTCGACTGAGCCCGAAACAGTCGAAGGCGCCGGCGGTCGCAAGCGACTCGAGCTGCGCGGTGGTGAGCCCGACGCGGCGCACCAGATCCTCCATGGAGCGGTACAGGCCGGATACCTTGCGCTCGTGCACGATCCGCTGCGCCACCTTCGTGCCGATGCGGTTGACGGTGGCCAGGCCGAGCCGCACGGCCCAGTTGCCATCGCGGCGGTGGTCGGCGTAAGACTCCGGCTCGGAGCGGTCGAAGTCGCCGACCGGTGGCTGGTGGCGATCGCAGCAGGACGCGAGACCGGATGCGGAGCGCTCCGAAGCGAGCAGCTCCATCCCCGCCTCAACCCCCGACAGCTGCAGATCGGGCCGGCGCACCTCGACGCCGTGGCGCCGCGCATCCCCGCTCAGGGTCGCGGGGGAGTAGAAGCCCATCGGTTGCGCCCGCAGCAACCCCGTGAGGAACACGCCCGGGTAGTGCAGCTTCAGCCACGAGCTGGCATAGACGAGCAGCGAGAAGCTCAGACTGTGGCTCTCGGCGAAGCCGAAGTTAGCGAAGGCCTGGATGCGGCCGTATATCTCGTCGGCGACGTCGCCCACCAGCCCGTTCGACGCCATCCCCGCATAGAGCTTCTTGCGCAAGGTCTCGATCTTCTCGAGCCCACGTTTGCTGCCCATCGCGCGGCGCAACAAGTCGGCATCTTCGCCGGAGCACTCGCCGACAGCCATCGCCATCTGCATCAACTGCTCCTGAAACACCGGGATGCCGAGCGTGCGCTCCAGCGCCGGGATCAGCTTCTCGTGCAGGTACGTCACCTTCTCCTGCCCGAGCTTGCGACGCACGAAGGGATGCACCGCCCCACCCTGGATCGGACCGGGTCGCACCAGCGCGATCTGTACCACCAGGTCGTAGAACCGGCGCGGCTGCAGCCGGGGGAGCAGGCCCATCTGCGCCCGCGACTCCACCTGGAACACGCCGATCGAGTCGGCCCGGCAGAGCATGTCGTAGACGGCCTTCTCCTCCTTCGGCAGCGTGGCGAGCTCCCACTCCTCCCCGGTGGTCTCGCGGATCAGATCGAAGCAGTACTGCAGCGCCGCCAGCATGCCGAGGCCGAGCAGATCGAACTTGACCAGGCCCATCCAGGCGGCGTCATCTTTGTCCCACTGGATGACCGTCCGCGCGTCCATGCGGGCGTACTCAATCGGCACCACCTCGCCGACCGGGCGGTCGGTCAGCACCATTCCGCCCGAGTGGATACCCAGGTGCCGCGGCGCTTTTAAGAGCTCCATCGCCAGGGAGACCACCTCGTCCGGGATGTCGTGGTCACCGTCGGTCGAGAGCTGCGCGCCCCAGCGCTCCACCTGCTTGCTCCAGGCGTCTTGCTGGCCGGGACTGTGGCCGAGCGCCTTCGCCATGTCACGCACCGCGTTCTTCGGCCGGTACTGGATGACGTTGGCCACCTGCGCCGCATTCCGCCGCCCGTATTTCGTAAACACCCACTGGATGACCTCCTCACGCCGATCGGAGTCGAAGTCGACGTCGATGTCGGGCTCCTCGTCGCGCAGGCTCGAGAGGAAACGCTCGAACGGTAGCTGGTAGAAGATCGAGTCAACCGCGGTGATGTCGAGAAGGAAGCAGACCGCCGAGTTGGCCGCCGAACCGCGACCCTGGCACAGGATGCCGCGGCCGCGCGCAAACTGGACGATTTCGTACACAATCAGGAAGTAGCCGGGGAAGTCCTTCTTCTCGATGACCGCAAGCTCGGCCTCGATGCGCTGCCGGTCGGCCTCGGTGGCGTCGGGATACTTGCGAGGCACGGCATCCCAGACCAGCTTGCGCAGGTACGTCATGGGGGTGTGCCCGGGCGGCACCTCCTGTTTCGGGAGCGCCGGCTTAGCGCGTCGCAGCGGAAAGGCGAGCTCGTCGGCGAGCTCGACGGTGCGCTCGACCGCACCCGGGTACCGCGAGAAGCGGGCGCGCATCTCCCGCCCCGAGCGCAGATGCGCTGTACCCGCGCCGGGCAGCCAACCGTCGAGCTCGTCGAGGCTGCGCTGTGCCCGGACCGCCGCCACCGCCGTCGCCAGGTGCTTCTGCCGCGGAGAGGCGTAGTGCACGTTACCGGTCGCGATCACCGGGAGTCCGCGCTCCGCGGCCAGTGTTGCCAGTACGTCGTTGTGCTCGCTGTCGAGCGGGTTGCCGTGGTCGAGGAGCTCCACGTAGACGTTGTCGTGGCCGAAGAGCCGCACGAGCCGATCGATCTCCTCGCCCGCCGCTGATTGAGTAGCGGCCACCGGCTGCGTGTCGAAATAAGCTTGCTCGACCAGGTTTCGACACGCGCCTTCGCCGCTACTCGACCGGCTTAACGCCTGCCTCACCGCACCCTTGCGGCACCCCGTCAGCACCACCCAGTGCCCGCCCGCGATCTCACCCAACTCTTCGAGGTCGTAGACCGGACGCCCCTTCTCGCCGCCGCGCAACTGGGCCTCGGTGATGGCTTTGGCGAGCCGATGGTAGCCCTCCTCCCTGCGGGCGAGCACGAGCAGATGGCTACCTTCGGGATCCGCCTCGCCGTTCTGCGGACCGCTCAGCCCCAGTGACAGCTCCGCCCCGAACACCGTCTTCACCGAGGCGGTCTCGGCGGCTTCGGCGAAGCGGACGATCCCGTAGAAGCCATCGTGGTCGGTGATCGCGAGGGCATGCAGCCCCAGGCGCTCCGCCTCCTCGAGCAGCTCCTCCGGGGAGGATGCGCCGTCGAGGAAGCTATAGCTGGAGTGCGCGTGCAATTCGGCGTACGGCAGAGCATCCGGATCCCGCACGATGCCTTCTGGCGCCACGTACGGCCCGCGCTTGAGCGACCAGGCCGGGCTGTCGCCGCCATCGACGCCTGCCGGCATCTGCCGCGGGCGGCGGCTGTCGCTGAGGGCGCGCTCGAAGTCCGACCAGGGGATCGGGGGGTTGCTCCAGCCCATCGTCAACCGCCTACTTTGGAGGCATGGATCCCGAACGCTCTGCTTCTGAACCCGGACCCGAGGCCTGGCGCGCCGTGCTGGCGGCCCTCGGGAATCCGCGGCTGCGCCAAGCCCTGGCTGAGATCATCGCGGAGGGTGACCCCGCCCTGAACGCGATAGAGCGACGGGATGCCCGTCGCATCCTGACCCAGAGCGGACTGCTCACCCCGGGCGGTCAGCTCGACGAGCGCCACCTGCGCGCCATGCTCGCCAGCAACCGCACGGAGAAGGAAGGCATCGACCGCTGGCTGCGCGCCGACGGCCGCATTGATCGTTGGCCGAAAGCGACCGAGGACCGGCGCGAGTTGCTGAGCTGGGTCGCCGAACGCCTTCTCGGCACCGATGAGGTGCTCGACGAGAAACCCTTCACGCTCAAACTGTTCGCCTTCACGACCGACCCGAACACGCTGCGCCGCGCACTCGTTGACGCCGGCTTGATCGCCCGCAACGCTGACGGCACCGACTACCGACGCACCGCAATCATTCAGCGCACGTGACAACCGATGCCCGAGACGGGCGCTAGTCATATCGGCCCTCCGCCCACCAGCCCTCGCCGTCGAGCACGAGTAGCCACCCAACGCCCTCGCCATCGACAGCCTGGAAACGGTGCGCGCTGCGGACGGCCGCCGCATCCCACCAGCGCTCCTCGAGCGGCCACGGGCCGGCCCAGGCCGTGATGCTGCGCTGCGCGCCGGTGCCCGACTTCATAGCGGTAGGCGGAGCGCTGAGTTCGCCACGCTCGTCGACCGCGACCGGGCGGCCCCGCGCATCCTGCACCGCGATCTGCCGCGACAGCTCGTAAACGGTTGCCGGTGCTGGCGGCGGCAGCGCACCGGGCCACGGCTTCTTCGGGTCGCGCGCCACCAGAGGCCGGTCGCCCCACGGCACGAGCGTCTGTCGCTCAGCCGGGGAACGGCCACCCGATGGCGCCGCGGTCAACACCCCGCGGTGCCCGACCATACCCTGCACCCGCGAGAGGCCGGAATGCACGTTCTCGTCGGGTCCGGTACCCCACAATCCGCGCTCGTGCGCACCGACCGGATCGACGGCTTCGGGGCTGAGGCGCACGCGGATCACCGGGGAGCGTAACTCGCTGGTTGACCCAGGGTTGAGACGACCCTCGGCGCTGGCATCGCGGCGAATGCCGGAAATGGCCTTCGCTCCTAGCTCCAGTGCACCCTGCAGTTGCCACCTCACCCTGTCGACCACCTCGGCCGCCGAAAAGGAGCGCGGGTGCAGCCACACCCGCTCGTTTAGTTCGCCGTGTTCGCCGATCAGCTCGACCCGCAACGCCGTGCAGACCAGCCGCTGGGCGAGCAGCGCGTTCACGAAGTCATCCGATATCGCCCGCACCCCGAAGGCCACCTGGTCGACGCGGTCGAGGGCGGGCTCGAAATCCACCTGTAGGTCCACATCCCGCGGCAGGATGCGCGGGGTCGCCGGTCGCGGATCTCGCCCACCCGCGAGCGCATGCAGCCGTACACCGAGCGGACCGAACCGCGCCACCACGTCGTGTCTCTCGAGTGCCGCGAAACCGCCCAGGGTGCGGATGCCGAGTCGGGGCAGCAGACTCGCCAACTCGGGCGCCTCAAGCAGCGACACAGGCAACGGCGCGAGGAACGCGGCGGTCTCGCCGTTCGGGATGATGGTGATGCGGTCACCCGCCAGGCGAATAATTCGTGCAGCGGATGTGTCGAAACCAGCCAAACGAGCCGCACGCTCGGCTGCGAACAGCCCTTCCGCGATCCCCACCCGCGCCACCTCGACCCCGAGTTCGGCGACCGTACCCAGCACCGTCAACGCTGCGGCCTGCTCGCCGCCGTAGTAGCGGGCCGGTCCGCGGGCACGGACAGCAACCGTTCCCGGTCGCAACGGATGTAGCCCAGGGAGCGCTTGCTCAAGTCCGGCCAGCACGGGCTCGAAGGCCCGTGCGTCGAGGGCCGGGTCGTACCGCAGCACGTGGAGCCGGGGGCAGCGGGCCTGCGCCTCCCGAATCCGCTGGCCACGCACGACCCCCTCTGCCCGAGCCTGGGCTGAGCACGCGAAAACCAGACCCTTGTCGACGAGGGCGAGAGGGGCATTATTCGAAATACGGTGGGCGTGAGCGTGCGCCAGCACCGGCCAGTCGGGTGCCCAGAGCACGAGCAGCCGCGGCTGCCCACCGCGCCCAGCATCGCCTGCTGTCTCGTTCACACCCATAACCCATATTCGAACACATGTTCGAGTGTGTCAATGACAACCGACAGCCGCTCCTGGGCTGAACCCACCAGCGAGGAGGCCCTTCAACGTGTGGATTACGTCAATTGACAGGGCGCGGTGCCGACATTTGCACCCAAATAGAACGCCGGAGTACCTTCCCGCAGCTACCCCAGAACGCGGCCGGGGACAAGGAAATCCTTGATA
>JAYWDH010000251.1:0-8370 GCA_043779945.1 Microbacteriaceae bacterium | reverse complement strand
TGTGGCGCATCTTCACACCGACGTCCGCGGCGCCTTGGAGTCGGTTTTCATTGACGTCGACGATGGTGACGCTTGCCGCGCCAGCTAGCGGGGCGAGTTGAGCCATAAGCAGGCCCATGGTGCCGGCCCCGTAGACGAGCACGTGGTCGCCGAGTCGTCGCGGAAGGACATCCCAACCTCGAATCGCGCAGGCCAGCGGCTCGATCAGGGCCGCCTCGAAGAGGTCCGTCTCAGGCTGCAGCTTGTACACGTTGCCGGCAGGGGCGACGAAGCGCTCTTGTGACGCCCCGTCGGAGGCGACAACGCCCAGGCCGTTCCAGAAGCGGCAGAGGTTCTGGTGGCCATTCAGGCAGAACTCGCACTCGCCGCAGACCGTGCTGGGGTTGATCGCGACGTGGTCACCGACCTTGAAGTCGAATACTCCATCGTTCACCCCTTCGCCGAGAGAAACGATCGTGCCGGTTGCCTCGTGGCCGGGAACCAAGGGGAATACAGTGCCCTCGAACTCACCATCGAACACGTGTGTGTCTGTGCCGCAGATGCCGACCGCGGCGGTTTCTATCAAGATCTCTTTTCGACCCGGAGTCGGATCAGGTCGCTCCTGAAGTTCGAGTTCCTTCTCGGAAGAGAACACAACTGCGCGCATCTTTGCTGCTCCTGTTGTCTGTGCCACTTTCGAGTCTCGACGATTTGTCATCGACCAGCGTCGGTATCCGAGAGGCAACCAGAAGGTTGAACTCCGTTGTCGGCTCGGGCTGGCCGAGATCAGTTCAGCCGATCCCGTGTTAGATATTTTGTGATTTTGTCATCACTGTGTGTTAGAAGAATCATACAAGGCCGACCTGGGGTGTCAACTAGTCCAACGGGATTTGATCGACACCCCAAGGAAAATGAGCCAGCTACGGCAGCGATTGGCGCTCCATACTCGGTGAGAACCCGGCAGTTCGGCTCGACTCTCCACAGCCACCGCCGGCCCTGAGCTGGTCGGCGTGTCGAGGTCATCACTTGCGCGCCGAGCAGATGATTCCGTCCTTCCCGGGGATCAGACTCTCCTGACGCGCCGAGACAATTCCGGGGGATCGCGGCGTGCGCTAACTTCGCTCGGCGTGCGGCTTGACGGATTTTCCGCGTGCGAAACGGCGTTCGAGGGCTTTCCCGGTCTCGGTCCCGGCCAGGAAGCCGCGCAGCACCTGGGAGACGACGGCCTGCTGTTCGGGAGTGAGCCGGGCAGTGGTGGCGCTATCCATCTCGCGTTCGATGGCGCGTAGCGCGGGCAGCTTGGCGGCCCCCTCGCGAGTAAGGCTGATGAGCACGGCACGCCGATCGGACGGATCAACCATCCGCTCGAGCAACTCACGCCCCACCAGGGTGTCGACGATGCGACTGGGGCTCCCGGCCTCGCAAACAATCATCTCGCCGAGATCCCGAAGGCTCATGGGTCCGAATTCCTCGAGAACCACGAGGATCTCCGCGTGTGAGGGTGTGAGGCCGAGTTCGCCGACCGCGCGGGCAAACGCGCGATTGCCTTCGCGCTGAGCAGCGACCACAAGATAGCGGAGCTCGGAACGCGCGAGCGCGCGATCGGATGCGACAGGGGCCTTCTGGGACTTCGGCTGCGTCTGCTTCGTTTTGGTTTTTGCTGCCATAGCTGCCTACTAGCTTTGCTTCGGTCCCGGGCAGAATGCGCGAGGCAACATTATTTTACGCGTCACGTGCTGTGATCGGTTGGGCGAGCACATTTCGCCTGCCGGAGGTGGCGCTCGACTGCGCCGGCCGAAGAGCCACTCGACGGACCCGCGGGATGATCGGTACCCCGACGAGGCGGAGAACCGCGGGCATCACGAGCATTCGGATGACCAGCGCGTCGAGGATCACAGCAACCCCGAGCCCGATACCGATCTCCCGCACGACACTGATCTGCGCGGAGGTGAACGAAGCGAAGACCGCAACCATGATGATCGCCGCGCTGTTCACCATGCCGCGCGTCTTCGCAGACCCAACGCTGACCGCTTCGCTGTAGGGCAAACCCGAGCGGTAGGCCTCGATGACACGGGAAATGATGATCACCATGTAGTCCATGCTCAGCCCGAACATCACCGCGAAGAGCAGCACCGGCGTAACGGAGTTGAGAGGCATTCGCGTGACCAACTCCGTTGCGGCCGACAGGAGACCGAGACTTGCTCCAACGACGAGGGTGTTGAAACCGAGCGCGAGCAGTGGCAGCAGCGCCGACCGGAACGCGATCATCAGCATCAGGAAAGTCAGCACGAACACAAATCCGACGATCCACGGAATCGAGTGCTCGAGAGCGGTATCGAAGTCGAGACCCTGCGCGGTCGCGCCTGCGACGGCGATCGAGTAACCGGCGGGGTGCGCCTCGCCGCGGAGCGTCGAAACTAGGCCGTGCGCGGCCACGGTGTCTGGTCCCTCTGCCGCGGTCACCGTGACTCTGGCGACCCAGGTTGGGCGATCATGATGCTTCAAACAGATGTTGTAGTAACGATTGTTACAACACCTACTTATACAGCATCGAATGGTTGCCCGCGGGTGTTCTATTCAGTGAACAGATTCGGCCAACTGGGGGTGCAACGTTCGCATTTGGGTCCAACGGCGTAGGCACCTCACGAGCCGCGCGCGACTAGAGCTCCTTGCGGCGAAACACGAGGGCGGCCGATCCGACAAGCACGACGCTAAGCGCGAACGCGGTGATCAGCGGCCATGGCGCAAATGTCTGGTGCGCCTTGCTCGCAAAGGCGGCCGCTTGGGCCGACAGGCCAGCAGGGGAGTACTCGCTCAGGGGCTTCCAGATCCCACCGATCGAGAGCAGCAGATAAAAGCCGAGCCCGGCGCCTGCCGCACCGGCAGCCGAGGAAATGATGGTCGAGAACAGGATCATTATGCTGAGCAGCAACACTCCGAGCGCAAGCCACAGCACGCTTGATTGCCAGAGTTGTTGTGCTGGTGCGTTGCCGAAAATGATTGCCGTCTCGGCCCAGACAACGAGGGTGCCGAGAATCAGCAGCGTCACGAGAAATCCGGTGTGCACGACGGCTTTGACTACGACAAACGCGCTTCGAGACACCGGCTTGGTGAGCACGAGTATTGCGGTACCGCTGTTGGTCTCGGACGAGACGATGCCGCCGTAGATGATGATCAACGCGATCAAGACGATCTGGTCCAGATTCTTGATCCATTGACCATAGGCATCGAGGTAGCTCGGCGGCGGGATCAGGATGTGGCCCAACTGGCTGCCGGCAAGTGCGCCCACGAGTTCCGGGGTGAATCTGGCAAGCAATGGACCCGAGAGCGCCAGGAACAGGACGGTGCCAGGCAGCACCCAGACGCGCCAGTTGCGCAGGATCTCTCGAACCTCTTTCTGCGCGAACACGGATGTGGCGGTCACGATCTCTCTCCGCCTACGAGTTCGACGAAGACTTCTTCGAGTCCCATCTCCCCCGCTTCCATGCGGATCAGCCCCGCGCCCTGACGCGCGATCAGAGCCGGTATGTCGCGTCGCGCGGTATCGCCGTCGCTCACCGTTACCTCGATTGTGTCCTGGGCTCCGCGGGTGACCGATTTTGCCCAGTCGCAGCGCGTGATCGCGGCGGCAAGAGCGTCTGCGCCCTCGGAGACTTCGACGACGACACGCTGGGTGCCGTAGCGCTTCTTCAGCTCGACGATGGGTGCATTGGCCACGACGCGACCGCGATCGAGGATGGCAACAGTGTCACAGACGCGCTCGACGTCTCCGAGGATGTGGGTCGAGAAGAACACCGTGGTGCGGCCGCGCAGTGACAGGATCATGTCGAGCACCTCCTTGCGGCCGATCGGATCGAGCGCACTCGTCGGTTCGTCAAGCAGGAGCAGTCGCGGCGCGTTGATGAGGGCCTGAGCGATTCCGAGACGCTGTTTCATCCCGCGCGAGTAGCCGCCGACTTTCGTCGTAACGCCGGTGAGCCCGGCGAGCTCGAGCAGCATGTCGGCGCGTTCGCTCAGCGCAGCACCCTTCAGACCGAACAGACCGCCCGCGAAAGCCAGAAACTCGGGCGCGGTCATCCAGTCGTAAAAGGCCGGGACGTCTGGCAGGAATCCGAGCTGCGCGCGCACGGAGTTCCCCGCGCTGGCCACACTCTGGCCCAACACCGAAACGGTTCCGCTTGTGGGCCGCGAAAGTCCAGTCAGAAGACGCAGGATCGTCGTCTTGCCGGCACCATTCGGGCCGAGAAAACCGAAGACGGACCCCTCGTCAACGGCAAGATCTACCGCGTCGACGGCGTGCTTCCCGCCGTAGGTCTTCGTGAGCGCGACCGCCGTGATGGCCGAACTCACGATTGGGGCGTCTCGTCTTTCTTGCCGTAGAGGGCGTCGGCGATTTCCGCCGCCGACCGGGTCTGAGGCGACGGCTGGCCGAACTCCGGGGCGGCCGTGGTCGTGGGTTTGCGGCCGATCGCGAAGTACAGAATTGCGCCAAGAAGATTCACGACCAAGATGATGGCGACCCAGATCCATTTGCTCGGCAAAGTCACAGACTGCGCCGGTCGTCGAGCCAGGTCGACGAGCGCAATGGCGTC
Organism: Microbacteriaceae bacterium; assembly: GCA_043779945.1. Lineage (GTDB taxonomy): Bacteria > Actinomycetota > Actinomycetes > Actinomycetales > Microbacteriaceae > Lysinimonas. The sequence goes on along the minus strand of JAYWDH010000251.1, from coordinate 3,799 downwards.
GAGTGTGACTTGGACAGCGGCCAGGACACCCAAAAAGATGAGCGCTCCGACCGGAAGCTCGGTCACCTGGACGTGCATCATTCGCCCTTTCTCTCCCTCGTAGTATTCTCAATGCTGCCACCAATCGCAAGTTTAGGAATGAAAGCTGAGATTCTCCGAAAATGGCAAGCGTCGAACTTCTCCTCCACCCCGTGCGGCTGCGGATCGTTCAGGCTTTTCTTGGCGAGCGCGCGCTGACCACGAGCCAGCTCGCGGCCGAGCTCCCCGATGTTCCCCAAGCGGGGCTGTACCGGCACGTCGCATTGCTCGCGAAGGCCGGTGTCCTGCACGTCGTCGCCGAGCGCCGCGTTCGCGGAGCGGTCGAACGTAGCTACTCGCTGCGGCTCCCGGCAGCGCAACTCGGGCCTGCCGAGCTGGCGGCAATGGGGCCGAGCGAACATTCGCAGGCTTTCATGGCCTTCGTGGCCGGTCTGCTCGCCGACTTCGACCGCTACCTTGCATTCGGCACTCCCGATCTGGTCCGGGATGGCGTCGGCTATCGAATGCTCGCGATGTGGCTATCCGACGCCGAGTTCCTGGAATTCGCTCGCGAGCTGAGCGCGGTCATCCAGCCCAGACTCGCCAATGCACCGGCCGCAGATCGTCGACGTCGGATCCTGAGCACCGTGATCCTGCCCGGATCGGAGACGGCTAATACCGCGCTTGAGTAGCACCTGACGCCGGGCCAGCTCGGTATCAGCCCTTCTCGAAGTCGATATCGGCTCCGCGGAGGGCGGCGACCGCTTGGATGGCCAGCCGAGTCCCGGCGTAGCCGATCACGGCGGCGAGGACGAGTGCGATGACTGGATCCAGCCAGTAGAGCCCGCCGGTGAGCCAGATGATGGTGCCGGCCAGGAGCACTCCGGCTGCTGCGACCGCATCTGCGAGGGTGTCGAGGAGCACAGATTTCATGTGGATGTCTTCACGATGTGCTGACAGGCCGAGGACGAGTGCCCCGGCAATCATCACGGCGAGCGTGACCAGGCTGACCACAGCCATCGGGAGTCCAAGCACGGTGGGAGAACCTTCACGCAGTCTCACGATCGCTTCGACGGTGACACCGAAAGTGACTGCGATCAGGATCGCGGCGTTGAGGAGAGCGACGACGGCGATCGGCCCGTTGGCGCGCGGGTGAGCCGGGTCGCGGTCACGCATGGCCACGGCGACTAGCCCCACGGCCAGCGCGACTGAGTCGGCCAGCGTGTCGCCTGCTGCCGCGAGGACGCTCACCGAGCTGGCCACGATTCCGACGGTCACGAGTCCGCCGATCAGGGCGAGGTTCAGGGCGAGGACGATGGCGAGCCTGCGGCTCTGGCTGAATCGCGTTTGACCACGATCGGCAGGACGGGAAGGCCTCACCCGGTCATCCTTCCAGACGCCCGACATGGTTGGCACGGACTCAGTGCGGCGCCATCCGGATCGCGCCATCCATCCGGATCGTCTCCCCGTTGAGATAGTCGTGCTCGGCCAACATCACGACGAGCTGGGCATACTCCTCAGGCCGCCCCAGCCGCGCCGGGAAGGGCACGCTCGCCGCGAGCGAGGCGTTGACCTCGGGACCGAGTGCCGCGAGCAGCGGAGTGTCGATGATGCCGGGGGCGATGGTGTTCACCCGGATGCCGTTCCGTGCCAGATCGCGGGCGGCGGTGATGGTCATTCCAACCACGCCGCCCTTCGAAGCGGAGTACGCGATCTGCCCGATCTGCCCCTCGTAGGCGGCGACGGATGCGGTGTTGACGATCAGCCCGCGCTGACCGGACCCGTCCACCGGCTCGCTCGCCGCCATCACCGCGGCAGCCAAGCGCATCACGTTGAAAGTACCGACCAGGTTCACCGCGATCGTCTTCTGGAAGGTTGCCAAGTCGTGTGCCCCCTTCGACGACAGGATGCGCCGCGCCGGAGCGATGCCCGCGCAGTTCACGACCAGCCGCAGCGGGTGGGCAGCTTCGACGCTCGCAAGCGCCGCCAGCACGTCATCTTCGCTGGTCACATCGCCCCCGACGAGCTTCACCCCGGCGGGCGGGGAGAAGACGGGCGAGGCGACCGAGGCGGGGAGGTCGAAGCCGACAACGTGCACGCCCCGCGAGGCGAGCAGGGCGGCCGTCGCGGCACCGAGCCCCGAGGCGGCACCGGTGACGAGGGCACTGGATCCGGAGAGCTGCATGGCTCCGACGCTACCCTGCGGGTCTCAGCTCGCGGGGGTCTCCGCCGTACCCATCAGCTGCGCGCGGCCGAGAAGGCTCCCGCGAAGTGTGAAGCCGAGCACCGCTGGCGTCGCATCGGCCGGGATCTCGATCTTCTCGCTCAGCGCGCTCACGGTGAAGTAATAGCGGTGAGCGCCGTGGCCGGGCGGCGGGGCGGCGCCCATGAATGCGTACTGGCCGACCTCGTTCTTGACGATTATGGCGCCGTCGGGCAACTCGCCGCCGGGCAACTCGGTCGTGTCGGCGGGCAGGTTGTACGCGGCGAAGTGCCAGAACCCGCTGCCGGTCGGGGCATCCGGGTCGTAGACCGTGACCACGAAGCTCTTCGTCCCCTCCGGCACACCAGACCAGCTGAGCGACGGCGCCCGGTTACCCGAATCGGCACGGGCCCAAATCGGCAACGGTTCGCCATTCGCGAAGTCGGGACTCTCAAGAGTGAAGGAGTGGACGGCGGGGAGGCGCCAGTTCGGATCGTTAGCCATGAATCCACTCTCCGCGTCGGGTGGGAGTTCTGCAATCGTGCGGGCTCGACGCACAGCCCAGGCCCATACTCCCATCATGACCACCGTCGCGGCCCACCTCATCGCCACTCTCGCCCTGAGCGGGGTCGACCATATTTATGGGCTCCCCGGCGACTCGCTGAACGGATTCACAGATGCGGTCCGCCGCCACGACGACATGGTCTGGACACACGTCCGCCATGAGGAAGCGGCCGCGCTGGCAGCCGCGGCGGATGCCGGGCTCACCGGCGCACTCGCGGTGTGCGCCGGAAGCTGCGGTCCGGGCAACTTGCACCTGATCAACGGGCTCTTCGACGCGCAGCGAAGCGGCGTGCCGGTGCTCGCGATTGCGGCGCAGATTCCGCGGACCGAGATCGGCTCTGGCTACTTCCAGGAGACACATCCGCAAGAACTGTTCCGGGAGTGCAGCGTCTACTGCGAACTCGTCAGCACCCCCGAGATGGCTCCGCGCATCATCGAAATGGCAATCCGCGCGGCGATCGAAGACAACGGGGTCGCGGTGGTTGTCATCCCCGGCGAGATCTTCCTCAGCGAGCTGGTGACCTCGGATGCGGCGGGCATGAACCGCTGGGCGGGCGAGCCTCGGGCGCTGACGCCGTCGAGTTCGGTCATGCGCCCGACGGACGAGGCGCTTGGCACCGCCGCGGAGCTCATCAACGCGGGAGGAAAGGTCACGATCCTCGGCGGGATCGGCACCGCCGGCGCCCGCGAGCAGGTGCTCGAGCTCGCGGGGCTGGTCAACGCGCCGATCGTGCACAGCATCCGCGCCAAGGAGATCCTCGAGCACGACAATCCCTTCGACGTCGGCATGACCGGACTGCTCGGCTTCGCGTCCGGCTACAAGGCGATGAAGGAGGCCGAGGTGCTGATCATGCTCGGCACCGACTTCCCGTATCCGCAATTCTTCCCGAGCGACGCGACCGTGATCCAGGTGGACATCCGCGGCCGCAACCTCGGCCGCCGGACACCGATCGACCTGGGATTGGTCGGGACGGTGAAGGACACGCTCGACGCCCTGCTGCCGCTTATCCAGCA
>JAYWDH010000250.1:0-2903 GCA_043779945.1 Microbacteriaceae bacterium | reverse complement strand
GGTCGAGTCGCTCGCGCTCGCGCTGATGCATCGCATCGACCCGTTGTGATGTGCGTGCAATCGTCGCCAGCGCGCGCTCACGGTCACGCCGAGCGGTCCGGCGGCGCTGGCGTCGGCCGTCGAGGAGGCTCCCGACGGCGACTACCGGTCCGAGCGCGGCGAACAGGAGCGAGTATGGCGAGCCGGTGACGGCCCAGATCCCCAGTGAGACGATCACCGGGGCAACCGATGCCACGACGGGGAACCCGGCACGCGCGGGCTCAGGCAGGGAGGGTGGGAGCGCGAGTCGTTCGACAGGAGGCGGTGGGAGCACGACTCAGTGCAGCGCCTCGTAGCCGCTCAGGCTGAAACCGCTCTGCTGAACGTGGAGAACTTCCCTGGCGACCGGTGGTGAAGGGCTTCAGCTCACGACGAAGAACTGCTCGCCAACATCAACCCGGGTACCTCGCGCCACGAAGTAGCGTCTGCCCGGGTCAGCACGGCGCGGCCCGGCATCCGGCTGCCTGATCGTCGAGCCGTTCGTCGAGTATCGATCGCTGATCCAGAATCGACCCGCCTCCTGCCCGTACTCAAGATGGGTCTTGGAGACGGACTTGCCCGCGTCGAAGATCGGGACGAGTTGATCGACGTATTCTCCCGGCTGCATGGAGGGATTGCGGCCGACGAGACCCGAGCCGAGTACCGTGACGCTCTCGCCCGTGCTGAACTGCAAAACGAACCGAACGCCGGATGCCGTGTCGGCGATGATGCGCGTCGCCTCGATGTCCTCGCTCAGCGTCCGGTCGGTGCCCCACGGGAAGGGATCGGGAATCGGGCGCGCGCGGGGCGACGGCATCGGCTTCCGCGCGATCGGCAGGGCGAGGGGCGAGGCGAGCGGCAGCGGCTCGTCGAACTCCAGATCGGGGTCGACTTCGGGGCCTGCGGTTGCAGCGGCACGCGCAGGCGAATCATGCACTAGGTCATCGAGCGCACCGAACGGGACCGGTTCTACGTCGGTGGTCTCGTCGGACCCGCCGTGCTCGGACCCGCCGTGCTCGAAGACGCTGTGCTCGAAGACGCTGTGCTCGAAGACGACGTGCTCCGACCCGCGTTGCTCGGGTGATTCCGATGCACGCGCGTCCTCCGGGAACTCATCAAGCGTGATCAGATCGGACAGCAGGATGATCGAGGTGGGAAGCCCGCTGCCACCGGTCTGGGGCGCTTCATCGCCCGCGGGAGGCGCGACTGTGCGGAGCACGAAACCGCACTCGCTGCAGAACACGTCATCCTCCCTCATCGGCTCGCCGCACTGCTGGCAGCGCGCCGCCTCAAGCTTGTCGTCGAGCGTCATGACGTCTCGCAACTCGTGGTCGTCGCGATCGCCGGGTTCCGAAGTGTCGCCAGGTGAGCTGAAGGCCAGATCCGCGATGGGGACTCCGGTGGATGCCACGGCTGGTAGCTCGTCATCCACCGTCGAGGCAGCCAAGGCGGAGCGTGTCGTCGGAACGATCACCGAGCTTGAGGCTGTGGCCGGGGCGCGTTCCTGATCGATATTCACCGCGCGCCCGCATTCGCCGCAGAACAGTGCCCCGTCGGGCAGTTCGGTCCCGCAGTATCGACAGCTCACGCGCGACCCCCTCTGCGACCAGCCCGCCGGAACAGACCCCGCCCACTATAACGATCGAGCGAACGGAGAGAGACGAGTGCACGGAGGCGTCGCCAGCGGGTCAACGGATCGTCCAACGAAGCGCGGAGTTCTGCCACGGCGTCCCAGACGCGCTCGGCGTCGGTCGGATCGACCTCGTCCGGGGCGAAGACGGCTCGGTCGGTAACGGCAGCGAGCACTCGCGACGGAAGGGTGCCCACGACGCCGGCGACCTCGGATCTCGTGGCCGACGGCGGAGGCTGCAGCCCGTGATCCACGACCGCATCCTCGAACTCGTCCCAGCCACCGCGGATGCGCTGGAGTGCCGACGACGACCGACGCCGAATACGCCTGCGCCGCAGCTTGGCCGCGATGATCAGCAGGAACGGTGCCGCCAGGATGAGCACAACCAGGACCACGATTCCGGAGACCTGCAACACCTGCAGAATCACGACAAGAACCGGATCGAGCGCGTTGGGCTCGTTCTGGCTTGTGTCGGACGTCGTCTGCGTCTCCTTGGTCGCGGTTTTGTCGCTGGGCGGCGGCACGATCGTCTGGGGGCGTGCGATCTTGGTCGGGTCCTGCGGCTGCTCGTCGGGGATAGGTCGCGCCGCAGGATTCGGGTCGATAGTCACCCAGCCATACTCGGTGGTGTCCACCTCGATCCACGCGGAGACGTCAGCCCCGGTTACGTCGAGGGTGGGCGCAGAGCCCTGCGGCACGAACCCGAACACAACTCGGGCTGGGAAGCCGAGTTGGCGAGCCATCAGCGCGGCAGCCACCGAGTACTGTTCGGCATCGCCGATCATGCGCGGATCGGTGAACAGTTCTGAGATCCGGTCTGCCGCGTGCCCAGAACGGCTGGCCGGCTGCGCGGGGTCGATGCCGTGGCTGATGTAACCCTCCTGCTTGAGCCCATTCAGCATGGCCACCAGCCGTTCACCCGGCGAGGTCTTGCCGCTCACATATCCGTCGAGGTGCTGCGCCAGATCATCCGGCAGGACACCGACGCGCGGAAGGGACGCGGACCCCGGCGAGACGTTCGCGAGCTGCGCGGCATCGGGCTCGGTCGGCAGCACCGCATCGACCGAGTAGCTGTTGCCCGAGGTGACTCCGCCGAGCACCGCGGCGGTTCCACTGGTGTTGTTGTAGTAAAAGTTGTCGTCGAGCTGGGCCGCGTTGCTTCCGATGAAGGTGACCGATTCGAAATCACCGACCGTGGGAAGCCAGACCCCGGAGTAGCCCTCCAGCGTGATCGTCAACTTCAACTGCGTGCCCG
>JAYWDH010000249.1:0-2909 GCA_043779945.1 Microbacteriaceae bacterium | reverse complement strand
CGGTCGACCAGCTCGCCCGGGAGCAGGTCGGTGTCCCCGTGCTCCACGACGGTCACCTTGCGCAGCATCTGCCGCACGATGACCTCGATGTGCTTGTCGTGGATCGGGACGCCCTGGCTGCGATACACGCCCTGCACGCCGTCGACGAGATGCAGCTGCACCGCACGGACGCCCTGCACGCGCAAGACCTCCTTCGGGTCCAGGTTGCCCACCACGAACTGCTGGCCGAGCTCGACGTGCTGCCCGTCCTCGATGAGGAGGGTGGCTCGCTTGAGCACCGGGTAGATGTGCGGCTCGTCACCGTTATCCGGCGTGAGCACCACGCGGCGCTGACGCTCGGTGTCTTCGATGGTCACGCGTCCGGCCGCCTCGGCGATCGGGCTCGCGCCCTTCGGAGTGCGGGCCTCGAAGAGCTCCGTCACGCGGGGAAGACCCTGCGTGATGTCGTCCGCCGACGCCGAACCACCGAAGTGGAAGGTGCGCATCGTGAGCTGTGTGCCGGGCTCGCCGATCGACTGGGCCGCGATAATGCCGACGGCCTCGCCAATATCCACCAGCTTGCCGGTCGCGAGTGACCGTCCGTAGCAGGCGGCGCAGACGCCGACCGCCGACTCGCAGGTGAGCACCGAACGGACCTTGACGGTCTCAACCCCGGCGGCCATCAGCTTGTCGATGAGCACGTCGCCAGCATCGCTGCCAGCCTCGGCCACGAGCTTGCCCTTGGCGTCGAATGCGTCCTCGGCAAGACTGCGGGCGTACACCGAGTTCTCGACGTTCTCGTCGCGAACCAAGTTGCCGTCGTCCAGCTTGACCGCGATGCGGAGCTCGAGGCCTCGGCTGGTGCCGCAGTCGTCTTCACGGATGATGACGTCCTGGGAGACGTCGACGAGTCGACGAGTCAGGTAGCCCGAGTCCGCGGTACGGAGCGCCGTGTCGGCCAAGCCCTTGCGAGCACCGTGGGTGGCGATGAAGTACTCGGCCACCGAAAGACCCTCACGGTACGAGGAGATGATCGGACGCGGGATGGTCTCACCCTTCGGGTTCGACACCAGACCCCGGATGCCGGCGATGTTACGCACCTGCAGCCAGTTGCCTCGAGCGCCGGACGACACCATCCGATAGATGTTGTTGTCCTTCGGGAACGCCTCCTGCATCGCGGCGGCGACCTCGTTGGTGGCCTCCGTCCAGATGTCGATCAACTCACGACGACGCGAGGCGTCATCGATCAGACCCTTGTCGAACTCACCCTGCACCTTGGCGGCACGCTTCTCGTGCTTGGCCACGATCTCGGGCTTGTTCTTGGGGGTGATGACGTCCGACAGGGCGACGGTCACACCGGAGCGCGTTGCCCAGTAGAAACCGGCATCCTTGATGCGGTCGAGTGCTGCGGCGACCTCCACCTTGGGGTAGCGCTCGGCGAGGTCGTTGACGATCGAGCTCATTTTGCCCTTGTCAGCGACGGCCTCCACGAAGGGGTAGTCGACGGGGAGCGTCTCGTTGAAGATCGCCCGCCCGAGCGAGGTCTTCACGAGCAGGGTCGAGCCCTGCACAAAGCCCTCGGGAGCGACATCCTCGCTGAGGTAGACATCATCGAGACGGATTCTGACGACCGCATTGAGGTCGAGCGAACCCTGGTCCTTCGCGAGGATCGCCTCGGCAACCGAGGAGAACGCGCGGCCTTCCCCGATGGCACCCTCCTTGATCGTCGTCAGGTGGTGGAGTCCGATGATCATGTCCTGCGTCGGCAGGGTCACCGGGCGGCCGTCGGACGGCTTCAGGATGTTGTTCGACGCCAGCATCAGGATGCGAGCCTCGGCTTGAGCCTCAACCGACAGCGGCAGGTGGACAGCCATCTGGTCGCCATCGAAGTCCGCGTTGAACGCAGCGCAGACGAGCGGGTGCAGCTGGATCGCCTTGCCCTCCACGAGCTGAGGCTCGAAGGCCTGGATGCCGAGGCGGTGCAGCGTGGGCGCTCGGTTCAGCAGAACCGGACGCTCGCGGATGATCTCCTCGAGCACGTCCCAGACCTGCGGACGCGAACGCTCAACCATGCGCTTGGCGCTCTTGATGTTCTGCGCGTGCGACAGGTCGATGAGGCGCTTGATCACGAACGGCTTGAACAGCTCGAGGGCCATCTGCTTGGGCAGACCGCACTGGTGCAGCTTGAGCTGGGGTCCGACGATGATGACCGAGCGGCCGGAGTAGTCGACGCGCTTGCCGAGTAGGTTCTGACGGAATCGACCCTGCTTGCCCTTGAGCATGTCGCTCAGGGACTTCAACGCTCGGTTACCCGTGCCCGTGACCGGACGGCCACGACGACCGTTGTCGAACAGAGCATCGACAGCCTCTTGCAGCATGCGCTTCTCGTTGTTGACGATGATCTCAGGAGCCCCGAGGTCGAGCAGGCGACGCAGACGGTTGTTGCGGTTGATCACGCGACGGTAGAGGTCGTTGAGGTCGGAGGTCGCGAAGCGGCCACCGTCGAGCTGCACCATCGGGCGCAGCTCCGGCGGGATGACCGGAACGACTTCGAGCACCATGGCTGCCGGCGAGTTGCCCGTCTGGAGGAAAGAGTTGACCACGCGCAGTCGCTTGATTGCACGGATCTTCTTCTGGCCCTTGCCATTGGCGATCTGGTCGTGAAGGTCGTCACTTTCGGTGGCGAGGTCAAAGGCCTGGAGGCGCTTCTGGATGGCCTCGGCGCCCATGTAGGCCTCGAAGTACACGCCGAAACGGTCCTGGAGGTCGTGGAAGACGGCATCCTCGGGCTTCAGGTCGCCGACCTTGAGGCTGCGGAAGTCATCCCACACGCGCTCGAGCTGCGCGATCTGCTCGTCGAAGGACTTACGGGCCTGGCCCATCTCCTTTTCGGCGACGTCCTTGGTACGACGCTTCTGGTCGGCCTTTGC
>JAYWDH010000248.1:0-8417 GCA_043779945.1 Microbacteriaceae bacterium | reverse complement strand
ACTCGATTGAGCCGACGTCGAGTCCCCGGGTCGGCTGCGCGGCGACAAAAAGGCGCAGGGTGCGGCTGAGTTCTCGAGCGAGCACGACCTTCTGCTGGTTGCCGCCGGAGAGTTTACCGACGTGGGTGTCGATCCCCTGCGCGCGGATGTCGAACTCGGCCAACGCCGTGCTGGCAAAGTCGGCGAGATAGGACAGTTGGAGTGACCCGCGTTTCACGAACGGTGCCCCGTCCGCCCGATCGAGCATGAGATTCTCGGCGATGGTGAACTCAGCAACGAGCCCGTCTTCCTGCCGGTCCTCGGGAATGTAGCCGACGCCCGCATTCAGGACACCGCGGACACTCTTATCGCGAAGCGAGATCCCGTCGAGCGTGATGTCGCCGGTGACTTTCGGCTGCAATCCGAGAATGGCTTCCGCGAGCTCGGTCTGACCGTTCCCTTGCACGCCGGCGATGGCCAGGATCTCGCCCGCCTTGACGTCAAAGCTCACCTTGTTCACCACGATCTGACCGTCGACGTCGATCACGGACAGCTTGTCGACGATGAGCGCGGGAGCTCCCGGCGCGGCCTCATTCTTCTTCACGGTCAACTCCACAGCGCGCCCGACCATGAGCGAGGCGAGCTCGGTGTTCGTTGCCGCCGGACTGGCCTCTCCGACCACCTTGCCGAGCCGGATGACGGTGATCCGGTCGGCCACCTCGCGCACCTCGCGGAGCTTGTGCGTGATGAACACGATGGAGGTGCCCGACTCCTTGAGCTGGCGCATGATGACCATGAGCTCGTCGGTCTCCTGAGGGGTGAGCACCGCGGTGGGCTCGTCGAAGACCAGAACCCGGGCATCTCGCGAGAGCGCCTTGATGATTTCGACGCGTTGCTGAACACCGACCGGCAGCTCACCAACCAGGGCGTCGGGATCGACATGGAAGCCGAACCGCGCTGAAATCTCACGAACCTGCTTGCGCGCCGCGGCAAGATCGAGGGTGCTCGCGAAGCGGGTCTGCTCATGCCCCAGCATGACGTTCTCGGCGACCGTGAAGACCGGGATCAGCATGAAGTGCTGGTGCACCATCCCGATCCCTGCGTTCATCGCGTCGCCGGGACCGGCGAAGTGCTGCACTGTGTCGTCGAGCAGAATCTCGCCCTCTTCAGCCTGACACAAGCCGTAGAGGACGTTCATCAGCGTCGACTTCCCCGCTCCGTTCTCGCCCAGCAGCGCGTGGATCTCTCCTGGGCTGACCACGAGATTGATGTGATCGTTGGCGACCAGCGAGCCGAAGCGCTTAGTAATGCCGCGGAGTTCGAGCTTCATCTCTTCAATCTATCCGGCGATCAGGGGGATGCTGCGGAGCGCTTAACGCGGGGTGGGGAGGCCAGCTGAGCCGGACTCCCCACCCCGTCATTGGTACTGCGTGTGGCTGACTACTTACCGACGGTGATGGCGCCGCTGATGATGTCGGCCTTCACCTTGTCGAGCTCCGCTGAGAGGCCCGAGTCGACCTTGCTCGCGAAGTTGTGGAACGGTGCGAGACCAACCCCCTGGTTCTTCAGGTCGCCGACGTACGGCGTCTTCATGAACTTGTCAGCCGCGGCCTGCTTGACGACCGCGGACACGCTCGTTCCGACGCCCTTCTGGACCGAGGTGAGGAGGATGTCACGCACCGTGGTGTCGGTGAAGTAGACGTCTGCATCCACTCCGATCATGGCGATGCTCTTGCCGGAGTCCTTGATCGCCTGAGCTGCGCTCTGGTAGATCGGGCCACCGACCGGGAAAATCACGTCAGCATTCTGGTCGATTTCGGCCTGCGCCGCGGCCTTGGCCTCGGTGCCTGCGGCGAAGCCTCCGGTGAACGAGCCGGTCTGGGTGCCAGTGTTCCACCCGACGACCTTGACGCTCTTGCTCTTCTGCTTGTTGTAATAGGCGACGCCCTCCGCGTACCCCTCGAGGAAGATGTTGACCGGCGGGATCGAGATACCACCGAAGGTGCCCACGACACCCGTCTTGCTATACGCCGCGGCCGCGTAACCGCCGAGGAAGGCTGCCTGGTCCGAGCGGAAGGTGATCGGCTGCACGTTAGCCGCATCCGTCGACGAGTCGTCAATCGTGGCGAAGTTGATGCCGGGGTTGGCGGCAGCCGCTGCTTTAGTGGCATCGGCCAGGTTGTACCCAACGGTGATGATCAGGGTGCACTTCTGCGCGACCAGGTTCGCGATGTTGGGCGCATAGTCAGTGTCAGCGTTCGACTGAACGTGCCTCTCCTTGATGCCCAACTCCTTGGCCGCAGACACCAGTCCCTCGAGGCCAATCTGGTTGAAGGAGTGGTCGTCGAAGCCGCCGTTGTCGGAGACCATGCACGGCAGGAAGTTCTTGGCGACCGGACTGGCCGCAGGCTTCGTAGCGGTGGGTGCAGACGCGCAGCCGGCGAGAAGGGCCGCCGTCGCGATGGTGGTAAGGCCGCTGATTGCGACCTTCCTGGCTGTGATTCTCAAAATGTCCTCCAAGATGACGCTCGACAGACGGCCGGGCGATTTTGACAAGAGGTTATCCGGCGACCGGAGATAGACGGTATGGAATCCGAATCTCGCTGCCGAACAGTTACACAACCGCTACTGCGGCGAAATGTTAGCGAAATGATTCCCGACCGTTTTCGAATCCCCGCTGGGGGCCGGGTTCGCCGCGGAAGGGTCTCGACGGTTCGATTCGCTGCGAGAGCAGAGCGACGATGTGCTTGAAGAAGCCGTCGGCATCGACACTCTCAACAACCTTCGCGTTCGCCCTAAGGCCGTGAACACCCCACGACATCGCCGCATAGCCGCGCGTCAATTCGGAGCCGGTTTCGATGTCGACCGCATACTCGGCGCTTGAGCGAATCAGCTCCGGATGCAACAGAACCGAGGCGGTGAGAGAGTCCGGATGCGTCGATCCCGGGATCCCGACGCTCTCGTCGAATGCGAGGGTGGCACTCACGATGCGCACGAAGAAATCGGACAGGGGGGTGCCGATCGCGGCGATCCGATCGATCTGCTCGCGAGAGAAGACGGCATCCAACAAGGTGAGCGGTGCCCACGGCACGACGACGATGCGGAAGCCGGCCTCGAAGACTGTTTTGGCGGCCTCGGGGTCGACGTAGAAGTTGTACTCGGCGGCCGCGGTGATATTGCCGCGGGCGTTGTTGGAGCCGCCCATGATGTAAAGCGCCTTGACGTTCTCAACGAATCGCGGATCTTTGATCGCTGCCATCGCGATGTTGGTGAGCGGGCCGATGCACACGATCGTGAGTTCGTCGCGCTCCGCCGCGGCGAGCTCGATGAGGGCGTCGACTCCATGCTGCTCGGATGGTGCGAGCCCTTCGATATCCATTTCGAGGCCGCCGACACCGTCGCCATGGACGTTCTCGGCCGAGATCCATTCCCGGGTGAGCGGACGCCGACAACCCAGGTGCACCGGCACCTCGCCGAGGCGTCCCGCGACACTGAGCGTGAGATAGGCGTTCAGCACCTGGCGCTCGAACCCGACGTTGCCGGCGACCATCGTGATCGCGCGAAGGTCGGCGCGCTCGTCGAGTAGTCCGACCAGCAGGGCGACGCAGTCGTCCTGTGCGGTGTCGGTGTCGATCACCAGCGGAATGCGCGCCGCGGAGTCAGAGGTTGCCACGTCAGAGCACGTCCGAGCGACCGCTCAGCTTGAGCGCGTCGACCACACTCTTCACCCGCTGGGCGTTCTGACTCGTTGTCACCAGGAGGGCATCGGGGGTGTCGACGACCACGATGTCTCGCACGCCGATCAACGCGATGATGCGGTTGGTCTGGCTGACCACGATGCCGCTCGAGGAATCCGCCAGCACGCGGGCGTTCTCGCCGAGGATCGCGAGATCGGAGCTGCGGCCGCCCGAATGCAGCTTGGCGATCGAGGCGAAGTCGCCGACGTCATCCCAGTCGAAGGTGCCCGGGATGACTGCCAGACGTCCGCTGGCGGCGGCGGGCTCGGCGACCGTGTAGTCGATGGCGATCTTGGTCAGACCCGGCCAGACCTTGTCGACGGCCGGACCGCGCGTTGCCGGGTTGTCCCAGGCCGCGGCGAGCTCCTCCAGACCGGCTAGCAGCTGCGGATCGGATTCGCCGATCTGGGCCAACAGCACGTCGGCACGCGCCACGAACATGCCGGCGTTCCAAAGGTGCTTCTCGTCTTTGAGGAATTTTTTGGCGGCCGCCAGATCGGGTTTCTCGACGAAGTGGTCTACCACCAGCGCATCTGGCGCCCCGTCAATCACGAGAGCATCGCCGCACTCGATGTACCCGAATCCGATGGCCGCCTCGGTCGGGGTGATCCCGATGGTCGCGATGTAGCCCGCCTCGGCCACGGCGACCGCCTGTACGACCGCTCGGCGGAACGCCCGCACGTCGGAGATGACGTGATCGGCGGCGAACGATCCGACGATCACGTCCGGCTCGCGGCAACGCAGGATCGCGGCGGCAAGCCCGATCGCGGCGGTCGAGTCTTTGGGCTCGCTCTCGAGCACCACGTTGGCATCGATCAGCTCGGGCAGCTGTGCCTCGACGGCGGCGCGGTGCGCACGGCCGGTGACCACCATGACACGGTCGGGACCGGAGAGGGGCGCGAGCCGATCCCAGGTCGCCCGAAGCAGTGAGCTGCCGGACCCGGTGAGATCGTGCAGGAACTTCGGGGCGTCGGCGCGCGACAGTGGCCACAGGCGGGATCCGATCCCGCCTGCCGGGATGATGCTGTAGAACCGCTCGAGACTCGCGACACGCTTGCTCATGCCGTGAGCCTACCGACCGCGGCACCGCTATCTCAGCGTGAAGAAGGAAGCGCAGCCACCCGTGACAGCATCGTCCCTACGGCAGGCTTAGACTAAATGTGTCTTACCTAGAAAGCGATCGACGTGCCACCCGTCGCCGCGAAGTGATGCAAGGAGGAGTCCCCGTGTCGACCCAGACCGCACGGTCCGGAGCTGTCGCCGCCCGCAAGATCCGTGGCCCGAAGCGACCGGCAGGAACGCTATATCGAGGTCGTGAAGGCATGTGGTCGTGGGTGTTGCACCGCATCACTGGTGTCGCGATCTTCTTCTTCCTGCTGGTGCACGTGCTCGACACGACACTCGTGCGCATCAGCCCAGAGGCTTACAACTCGGTCATCAACGCGTACAAGACCCCGCTGCTCGGGCTCGGCGAGATCGCGCTCGTCGCCGCGATCGGGCTGCATGCGCTCAATGGGCTCCGGATCATCCTGATCGACTTTTGGAGCGTCGGCACCCGTCACCAGCGTCTGCTGTTCTGGGTCGTGATCGGCCTCTGGATCGTGCTGCTGGCCGGCTTCGTACCGCGTCAGATCATCCACATCTTCTTCTCGGGAACGGCGGGCTGACCATGACGACCATCGAAGCTCCCCGCAGCCCGCACACCGCTCCCCGCGCGAAGAACCGCCGGGTCAACTGGGAGAAGTGGGGCTGGCTGTACATGCGCGCATCGGGCATCTTGCTCGTCGTGCTGATCTTCGGCCACCTCTTCGTCAACCTGTTCCTCGGCACCGGGGTCAGGCAGGTCGACTTCGCCTTCGTCGCCGGCAAGTGGGCAAGCCCGTTCTGGCAGGTCTGGGACGTGCTGATGCTCTGGCTCGCCCTGATCCACGGCGGCAACGGCATGCGCACGATCATCAACGACTACGCGCACGGCCGTAGCCGGCTGGTACTCCTCGGGCTCGTGCTCGGCGCCGTCGTCATCCTGATCGTGCTCGGCACCCTGACGCTCACCACTTTCGAGCCCTGCCCCGCTGGCGCCCCCGCCAACCTCCTCCCGAGCTTCTGCCCGGCCTCCTCGAAGTGAGTTTGAACTCAGTGAGCACCGAAACAGCCGCCAAGAAGCCCGCCGCCCGCAAGCCCGCCGCGCGCGCGACCGATACAGACGTTGGCGGCCCGAATGTGAGCGACGCAACGGTCATGGAGTTCGAGGATGGCGCCGTTATCGATGGCGTTCACTACCACCAGTTCGACGTCGTGATCGTTGGCGCAGGCGGAGCGGGCATGCGCGCCGCCATTGAGGCGGGGCCGAAGGTCAACACCGCCGTCATCACCAAGCTCTATCCGACGCGATCTCACACGGGCGCGGCGCAGGGTGGCATGGCCGCGGCGCTCGCCAACGTGGAAGAGGACAACTGGGAGTGGCACACCTTCGACACCGTCAAGGGTGGTGACTACCTGGTCGACCAGGATGCCGCCGAGATTTTGGCGAAAGAGGCCATCGACGTGGTACTCGACCTCGAGAACATGGGCCTGCCCTTCAACCGCACGCCCGACGGCAAGATCGATCAGCGACGCTTCGGTGGCCACACCCGCGATCACGGCAAGGCTCCCGTTCGCCGGGCCTGCTACGCCGCAGACCGCACCGGCCACATGATCCTGCAGACACTCTTCCAGAACTGTGTGCGGCTGGGCGTCAACTTCTTCAACGAGTACTACGCCCTCGACATCGTGATGACGAAGGTCAAGGGCAAGGACCGCCCCTCGGCGATCGTCGCCTACGAGCTGGCGACCGGCGAAATCCACGTCTTCCAGGCAAAAGCGATCATCTTCGCGACCGGCGGCTTCGGCAAGATCTACAAGACCACCTCGAACGCCCACACCCTCACCGGCGACGGCGTCGGTATCATCTGGCGCAAGGGTCTGCCGCTCGAGGACATGGAGTTCTTCCAGTTCCACCCCACTGGGCTGGCGGGGCTCGGCATTCTCTTGACCGAGGGCGCCCGCGGCGAGGGGGCGATCCTGCGCAACTCCAGCGGCGAACGCTTCATGGAGCGTTACGCCCCCACGATCAAAGACCTTGCGCCTCGTGACATCATCTCGCGGTGCATGGTCATGGAAGTGGCCGAGGGCCGCGGGGCCGGTCCGCACAAGGACTATGTGCTGCTCGACTGCACCCACCTCGGCGCCGAGGTGCTCGAGACCAAGCTCCCGGATATCACCGAGTTCGCGCGCACCTACCTCGGCGTCGACCCCGTGACGACCCCGGTTCCCGTCATGCCGACCGCGCACTACGCGATGGGCGGCATCCCGACCAACGTCAAGGCCGAGGTACTGAGCGACAACGACACTGTCGTACCCGGCCTGTACGCCGCCGGCGAGTGCGCGTGCGTCTCGGTACACGGCTCGAACCGGCTGGGCACCAACTCGCTGCTCGACATCAACGTGTTCGGAAAGCGCGCGGGTAACAACGCGGCCGACTACTCCCAGACCGCGGATTTCGTGCCCGTGCCCGTCAATCCGGCCGGCTTCGTGCTCGGCTTGGTCGAGGAGCTTCGCAACTCGAACGGCACCGAGCGGATCGCCGTGCTCCGCAAAGAGCTGCAAGATCAGATGGACAAAAACGCCCAGGTGTTTCGCACCGACGAGTCGCTCGCGAGGGTGACCGAGACGATCCACGAGCTGCGTGGCCGCTACAAGAACGTGTCGATCCAAGACAAGGGCCGCCGCTACAACACCGACCTGCTCGAGGCGATCGAGCTGGGCTTCCTGCTCGACCTCGCGGAGGTCGTCGTGTACTCGGCGCGCAACCGCAGAGAGAGCCGGGGCGGCCACCAGCGCGACGACTACCCCAAGCGGGACGATGCCGGCTACATGAAACACACGATGGCCTACCTGACCGGCGATCCGCACTCAGCGGATGCCGCGGACCACATCTCGATCGGTTGGAAACCGGTCGTCATCACGAACTACCAGCCAATGGAGCGGAAGTATTGACGCGCTGCAGCAGGCTGTTCCCGCAACAGGAGAGGAAGTACTGATGTCGGATATTGCCGTCGCAGAGGAATCATCGGTAGGGGTCCCCGAGGAGTCGATCCAGGCCTTCACCGTCACGCTGATCATCCGGCGCTTCGACCCCGAGGTGGATGCCGAGCCACATTGGCAGGACTTCGACGTGCAGATGTACCCGTCCGACCGCGTACTCGACGCGCTTCACAAGATCAAGTGGGAGCAGGACGGCTCGCTCACCTTCCGTCGCAGTTGCGCCCACGGTATCTGTGGCTCGGACGCGATGCGCATTAACGGTCGCAACCGGCTCGCCTGCAAGACCCTGATCAAAGATCTCGACATCAGCCAGCCGATCTACGTTGAGGCGATCAAGGGCCTGCCGCTCGAGAAGGACCTCATCGTCGACATGGAGCCGTTCTTCGAGTCCTACCGCGCGATCCAGCCGTTCCTGATCGCGAGCGACAAGCCCGACAAAGAGCGCATCCAGTCGGTCGCCCAGCGTGCCGTATTCGACGACACGACCAAGTGCATCCTGTGCGCTGCGTGCACATCCAGTTGCCCGGTGTTCTGGACCGACGGCCAGTACTTCGGTCCGGCCGCGATCGTGAACGCACACCGCTTCATCTTCGACAGCCGTGACGAGGGCAGCCAGGT
>JAYWDH010000247.1:0-2925 GCA_043779945.1 Microbacteriaceae bacterium | reverse complement strand
GCTCGCCCTCGGACCGGTCGCGATCGACGGCGACGTCAACGCGCGCCGCCGGCCGATGCGCACCACGATCCAGGCGCTGCGCGACCTCGGCGTCGACGTGAACGACGACGGCTCCGGAACCATGCCGTTCACCATCCACGCCGCGGGCGCGGTCGAGGGCGGAGAGCTCGTTATCGACGCGTCTGCCTCGAGCCAGTTCGTCTCGGGCCTGCTGCTCGCGGCGCCGCGGTTCCGCCGTGGCCTCACGCTCCGCCACAGCGGTGAACGGCTGCCGAGCCTCCCCCACATCGAGATGACGATCGCGACGCTCGCCGCGCGGGGCATCGTCGTCAAGATTCCGGAACCGGGCGTGTGGGTGGTTCCCGCCGGCCCGATTGCAGCACTCGATGTCACCATCGAAACCGACCTCTCGAGCGCGGCACCGTTCCTCGCCGCGGCGCTCGTCGCCGGCGGCACGGTGACGATCGACGGCTGGCCGGACTCCACAACTCAGGTCGGCGCGCAGCTCCAGCACTTGCTTCCCCGATTCGGTGCCACGGTAAGCCGGCGGAACGGCTCACTCACGGTGGACGGCGGCCTCGGCATCCGCGGGGGCGCCGCCCTCCCGGGCGTCGACCTCGACCTCTCGGAGGCCGGTGAGCTGGCGCCGACCCTCGCGGCCTTGGCGGCCCTGGCATCCGGATCGTCGCGGCTGACCGGTATCGGTCACCTGCGTGGGCACGAGACCGACCGCCTCGCGGCTCTGCGCGAGGACATCGAGGGTCTTGGAGGTTCGGTCACCGAGCTGGACGACGGGCTCGCGATCGAGCCGAAGCTGCTGCACGGCGGCGCGTGGCGCAGCTATGAGGACCACCGGATGGCAACCAGCGGTGCGCTGATCGGCCTCGTTATCGACGGCGTCGAGGTCGACGACATCGGGACGACCGCGAAGACGCTTCCGGAGTTCCCCGAGCTGTGGGTCGAACTGCTGAATGGCCCGGCCGCCGTGAGCGCGGCGCCGATCAACTGGCTGGCGCTCTAAGTGAGCTGGCTCAGCGACGACGGACCCGACGAGGAGTTCGGCGACTGGGACGAGTCGGATGTGCACATCCGCCCGAACCCGAAGGGCAACCGACCGCGCACCAAGATCCGCCCCGAGCACGACGATTCGATCGTCGGACGGGTGCTCTCGGTCGATCGCGGCCGTTACACGGTGCTCGCCGACGAGGATGGTGGAGCGGAGCGCACCCTGACGACGACGCGCGCCCGCGAGCTGCGCGATCACGCGATCGTCACCGGCGACCGCGTGGACCTCGTCGGCGACACCAGCGGTGACGAAGGTTCCCTTGCCCGGATCGTGCGGATTCGTCCGCGCACCACGCTCCTGCGCCGCAGCGCCGACGACACCGACGAGGTGGAGCGGATCATCGTGGCCAACGCTGACCAGCTGATGATCGTCGTGGCGGCCGCCGATCCGGAGCCACGGCCTCGCCTGGTTGATCGGTACCTGGTCGCGGCCTATGACGCCGGGATCGCTCCCCTGATCGTCATCACGAAAACCGACCTGCGGGACCCCAGCGAGTTCCTGGCGAACTTCGTGGGACTTGACATCCCCGTGATTCGCAGCGCCGAAGGTGCCTTCCCCCTCGACGAGCTCGCGCCCGCGCTGGCCGGACACACCACCGTCGCGGTCGGACATTCCGGCGTCGGCAAGTCGACGCTCGTCAATGCGCTCGTGCCCGGCACGGATCGCGCGGTCGGCATCGTGAACGCCGTCACCGGACGCGGACGGCACACCTCGTCCTCGACCGTGTCGCTGCGCGTTCCGAGCGGCGGCTGGATCATCGACACCCCAGGCGTTCGCTCCTTCGGCCTCGGTCACGTGAATACCGTCAACATCCTGAAGTCGTTCTCAGACCTGCTGGAGGTAGCCGCCGACTGCCCGCGTGGCTGCACGCACCTGCCGGACGCCCCCGACTGCGCGCTCAACGAGGCGGTCGCCGACGGCCGGCTGCCCGCCGAACGCGTCGACTCCCTACAGCGCTTGCTGACTAGCCTGAAGTCGTGACCGACCCCTCAGGCGCCGACTTCTCAGCGGCCGACTTCTCGGTGACCGACGACCTCGCCGTTGCGCTCACCCTCGCGGGCGAGGCCGACCTCATCGCCATGGACCGCTACCAGGCCCAGGATCTCGACATCCAACTCAAACCGGATCGCACCCAGGTGACCGATGGCGACCGGCGGGTCGAGCAGATGATCCGCTCGCGCCTCGCGGCCACCCGCCCGCGCGACTCCGTCTTCGGCGAAGAGTTCGGTACAACCGGGCAGTCCGCGCGGCAGTGGATCGTCGACCCAATCGACGGCACATCGAACTTCGTTCGCGGTGTGCCGATCTGGGGCCTCCTGCTCGCCCTCGTGGTCGACGGGGTCCCGCAGCTCGGCGTCGTCAGCGCCCCCGCACTCGGCCGTCGCTGGTGGGGCGCGACCGGGCACGGCGCGTGGATGCAGCAGGACGACGGCGAACCCCGACGGCTCTCCGTCAGCCGAGTAGGCAAGCTCACCGACGCCTCCCTCAGCTACAACAGCATCAAACATTGGGATCAGGCGGGGCGCCTGGACAACCTGATCACGCTCACGCGAGCGGTCGACCGCGCGCGCGCATACGGAGACCTCTGGCCATACATGCTTCTCGCCGAAGGTGCCGTGGATGTCGTCGGCGAGTACGACCTGAAGCCATGGGACATCGCCGCGCTGGTCCCGGTCGTGCGCGAAGCAGGCGGAACCTTCACCTCGATGGAGGGCGGAGACCCGATGTCGACGGACGGCGTGCTCGCGACGAACGGACTCCTCCATCGGGCGGTAATCGACGCGCTTGGCTAGTATCTGCCCATGACGACCACCTCCTCATCCACCTGGATCCGCACCATCGCTGTTGCTGCGATCGTG
>JAYWDH010000246.1:0-20878 GCA_043779945.1 Microbacteriaceae bacterium | reverse complement strand
ACCCGTTGTCGAAGCGCCAGTCGCCGAAGCACCCGTTGTCGAAGCGCCAGTCGCCGAAGCACCCGTTGTCGAAGCGCCAGTCGCCGAAGCACCAGCGCCCGAGATGGCCGAGGAGCCCACCCCGGCGACAGAAACACTCAGCCCGGTCGCGGAGGCCCAGACCGCGACCACTGAGGCTCCTTCGCGCGTCAACGCCGGATACGTGACCCCCATCGTCCGCAAGCTGGCCAACGAGCGGGGCGTCAGCCTCTCCGCTCTGGTCGGAACCGGAGTCGGTGGTCGCATCCGCAAGCAGGATGTGCTCGACGCGGTTGCCGTACCCGCCCCAGCAGCGGTGGCGCCCGCCGCCACGTCCCCCTCCCCGCTCGAGACCTCGGCCCTGCGGGGCACGACGGTCCCGATGTCGCGACTGCGCAAGGTCGTCGCCGAACGCGCCGTCATCTCGATGCAGACCATGGCTCAGCTCACCACCGTCGTGGAGATCGACGTCACGAAAGTCGCGGTCTATCGCGACCAGGTCAGGGCGGCGTTCCTCGAGAAGACCGGCATGAAGCTGAACTTCCTGCCATTCTTCATTCTTGCGGCGGCGGAGGCTCTTCGCGCCTTCCCGATCATCAACGCGACGGTCGACGGCGACACCATCGTTTACCCGGATCACGAGAACATCAGTATTGCGGTCGACACCGAGCGCGGTCTGCTCACCCCCGTGATCCGAAACGCCGGCGACCTCGACCTGGCGGGGATCGCCCACCAGATTGCCGACCTCGCCGAACGGACTCGCGAAAACAGGCTGAAGCCCGACGAGCTAGCAGGGGGCACCTTTACGGTGACGAACACCGGATCGCGCGGCGCACTCTTCGACACACCCGTCGTGTTCCTGCCGCAAGTCGCGATCTTAGGCACCGGAATCGTGAGCAAGAAGCCGGTCGTCGTCAGCGGCTCCGGTTTCGACGCGATCGCCATCCGATCCACGGTCTACTTCGCCCTGTCGTACGACCACCGGATCGTCGACGGCGCCGACGCCGCCCGATTCCTCGGCGCGGTCAAGGCCCGCCTCGAAGGCGGCGACTTCTCGAGCAAGCTCGGCATCTAGCCGACGCTTAGCCGCCGCCCTTCGGCCCGACGACCACGTCGCGAATCCGCCATCCCGCCTCACCCTTCACCAAAAGCACTGATGGGCGTTCGCCGGGCGGATTCGCCGTCGGTCCTGGGCTGGGAGCGCCGGATGCGGCAAGCACCAGTCGCACGAGTGCCGAGTCTCCCAGCCTCGCCACGAGTTCGGGTGCCAACACACTCCCCTGCGGGACCAGCGGATCTGTAAGCTCGCCACCCCGCTGTGTCGCGCCGATCAACTCTCGATCGTCACGAAGAGCCCCCGAGTCCGGTTGCTCGACTGACTCGAGGCAGAGTAGAGACGCGGATCGCAGACATCGGTCACGCGCCGCCGCCAAGGCGGCCGCCGCTGGCAGAGGATCGTCAGCAAGCAGCAGATTGTCATTTGACGCGGCGGTGGCCAATGTCGCCGCGGTGGCCGTGCGGCTTCCCCAAGCCGCCGAGGCCGACGCCGCGGGACCGGGCGGTGCGCTGGGGATCACGGCCAGTGTTCCGGCGAGGACGACCAAACCTACGAGAACGCCCAGCACCGCGCGCCGGCGCCCGGACGACCACCCGTTCCACTGGCGAACGACCGCGGCAAGCAGAGGCGCAGCGGGGCTCCTTTCGAGAGCGGCGAGCGACCGCTGCACCCAGGCATCCGGAACCAGGATGGCGAGCCATGCGGCGCCACGTCGTGTCCCAGGTCGCTCGCCTGAATCCGCGGCCGGACAATCCAGCGGGACAACACGCCCGGTGCTGGGCGCGTCGCTCGAGTCGTCGCTCGTGAAACGCACGGGGACCGCCGCCGCCACCTCGAAGAGTCGAGCGCTCAGGAGGCCGAGCACCGCGTCCTCTTGACACGATTCGAGCTCAGCGACGAGCGCTCGCGCGGCCCGAGCCCGAGGGCCGGCGACACGACTCAGCACGCGCATCGCCAGCTCGCAGATGGCGTGCCGGTCCGCGCCGACCCCTGCCTCCGCTTCGAGTAGCACCTCCGGAGAACTCGGAGCGAAGAGGCTGGAAGACCCGAATCCGATCAGCACCGGCGCTCCGTTCTCGCGGAACATCACCGTGCGCGACGCCACAGCGCCGTGCGCGACGCCCGCGTGATGCATTCGGCGCAGGGCAGCTGCGAGCGGGGCGAGGATCGTGACCGCCTCCCCAGCATCGAACCCCTCGCGCAGGGCCAACAGCTCGGCCAGCGACCCATGCGGAAGGCGTTCGAATACCAGGAGAATCGCGTCGGTGTCGGCATCGAGATCAAGCAGCTCGATGACGTGCTCGCCGCGGGCACGCTCCAGAGCCTCGACGACGCCGACCGTGCGGCGCCATCCTTGTGGCGATGCGGGGGCCGATTTGAGCGCAACGGCCAATGGGTCCTCCCCGTCGACGTCGCGGAAACCCAACAGCACCTCGGCGGCATCGTCCCGCGCAAGCGAACGCAAGACTCGATAGCCGGCGCAGTGCCGGGGCGCGAGCCGAGCATCCGGATTCATCATCTAACGAGGCTGAAGGATGCTCCTCGCACACGGCGAAGGTTTGTGGAGATCGGTGGATCACGCACGCTGTGCGATGGCCGGAAGGACGCGCGTCGCATGCTTAGACTGGTGGGATGGTCGACTACGTCGACACGGGGCTAAGCGCCAACTCCGTGCCGTACTTGACGGCTCTCGGACAGCAACGTGCTCTGCACGCCGCTGTGGCGAGTGGCCGGGCGTCAGATACTGTCATCCTTCTCGAACACCCCTCGGTTTATACCGCGGGCAAGAGGACCGAACCCCACGAACGCCCAACAGACGGCACTCCTGTCATCGACGTGGACCGCGGTGGCAAGATCACCTGGCACGGTCCAGGCCAGCTTGTCGGCTATCCGATTGTCAAGCTTGCGGATCCGATTGACGTCGTCGCCTACGTGCGCCGCCTTGAAGCCATGATGATCGCCGTGCTCGCCGAGTTCGGCATCCCGGGAGTGCGCGTCGAGGGACGCAGCGGTGTCTGGCTCGTCGACGAGAGCCGCCCGACCGGCGACAAGATCGCCGCGATCGGCATCCGAGTCGCCGAGGGCGTCACTATGCACGGCTTCGCCCTCAACTGCAGCAACGCCTTCGATGCCTACCTCCCGATTGTGGCCTGCGGTATCGCGGACGCCGGCGTGACCAGCATCACGCGCGAAGTCGGACGGGAAGTCAGCCCGACTGAGGTGGCCCCCATCGTCGAGCAGCTCTTCGCGGAACACCTGGCCGCCAGTCTCGCCACCTCACCTCTCGAAAGCCGGTTCTCCGCATGAGCACCATCACCAACGGAACGCTCGAGTCCGCCAACGAGCCGTCGGGTCGCAAGCTACTGCGCCTCGAGATCCGCAACGCCGTCACTCCGATCGAGCGCAAGCCCGAATGGATCAAGACCAAGGCCAGGATGGGTCCCGAATACACCGCCCTCCAGCATCTCGTGAAAGAAGAAAATCTCCACACGGTCTGTCAGGAGGCCGGCTGCCCGAACATCTATGAGTGTTGGGAAGACAAGGAAGCCACCTTCCTCATCGGCGGCAGCCAGTGCACTCGGCGCTGCGACTTCTGCCAGATCGACACCGGTAAACCGGCGGACTACGACACGGATGAGCCACGCCGTGTCGCCGCGTCGGTCACGGCCATGGGTCTCCGCTATGCCACTGTCACCGGTGTTGCCCGCGACGACCTGCCTGACGAGGGCGCCTGGCTGCATGCCGAGACGGTCCGCCAGATCCACGCGCAAAACCCGGGGACCGGCGTAGAGATCCTGGCGACGGACTTCTCGGGCAATCCAGACTTGCTCACCGAGGTCTTCTCCAGCCGACCCGAGGTTTTTGCACACAACGTCGAGACGGTGCCGCGCATCTTTAAACGCATCCGTCCGGCGTTCCGGTACGACCGCTCGCTCGACGTGCTGACCCAGGGTCACGCGGCCGGACTCATCACGAAGTCGAACCTGATCCTCGGAATGGGCGAGGAACGGGCCGAGATCAGCCAGGCCCTCCAGGACCTGCACGACGCCGGTACCGACATCATCACGGTCACGCAGTACCTTCGCCCGAGCGCCCGGCATCTGCCGGTTGCTCGCTGGGTGCGCCCGGAAGAGTTCACCGAGATCAAAGTCGAGGCCGAGGAAATCGGATTCCTGGGCGTGCTCGCCGGACCGCTGGTGCGCTCGAGCTACCGCGCTGGCCGCCTGTGGGCGCGATCGATGATGGCGAAGGGGCGCGACATCCCGGTCGGACTGCAACATCTGGCGGACGCCGAACTCGGTTTCGCGCAGGCGGTGTCCTGACTCGCGCGCAGCGTGTGTCGAAGGGCCAGTATCCTGATCCAATGGCACGACCCACCACCAAGCCCAAGAAGGAACCTGGCCGTCTGAAGCAGATGTGGCAGGTCTTCCAGATGACCCGCCGCTATGACCCGTCGATCGTCTGGCTCCTGATCCTCAGCATTCTCGGGCCCACTGGGCTCGGGATAATCCTGGGTGTGGTGTTGTCGCGGAGCAACGTCTTCGGCTTGGTCCTCTACATCATCTCGGGGGTGCTCGCGGGAATCTTGATTGGGCTCATCGTTCTCGGTCGTCGTGCCGAGAAGGCCGCATACGGCCAGATCGCTGGCGAGCCGGGTGCCGTGGGTGCCGTGCTGAAGAGCGGCCTCCGCCGCAGCTGGATCGGCAGTGAGATGCCGGTGAACGTCAGTCCGCGCACCCAAGACGCGGTGTACCGCGCCATTGGTCGCGGCGGCGTGGTGCTGATCGGCGAGGGCCCGCGCTCGCGCACCCAGCCGATGCTCGACAAGGAGCGCGCCAGCGTGCACCGCATCCTGCCGAACGTGCCCATCAACTTTCTGTACGTGGGTTCCGATGCCAACTCGGTTCCGTTGCACCGCATCGTGGCCAAGCTCAACCGCTTCAAGAACGTGCTCACGAAGGCGGAGGTACTCGCCGTGTCCAACAGGCTTTCCTCGCTCGGCAAGAACGGGATGCCGATCCCGAAAGGCATCGACCCCATGAAGGTGCGCGCGCAGCGTCCGCGCTGAACCGAGTTTCTAAACCCGCACCAGCACGGTGCCCGCCAGCCGGTCGTGCAGCCCGCGCTGATCGCGATCCCAGATCAATGCGGGGATCCCGAGGCACAGCAGTGCCGTCCGCACGATCGGGCGCCACGGCGACATCGCACCGCCGGCGATCGGGACCACACGCATTCGGAGCAGCAACTGGCCGACACTACCGTTGAAGAACAGCAGGAAGACGATCTGCAGGACCCCGAAGATCACCGGCGTGAGCCACGGTTTCTGTGGATCCGCCACGACGCCCGGAAAGAAAAACCAGGACAGACCGTATGCGATGGCCCAGTCGATGGTGACGGCGGCGAGACGTCTGCCGAAACGGCCGAGCGAACGGGGCCCGGATTCCGGAAGACCGAAGCGCTCCCCCGGCCAGTTCGCGCTGGCGGCGGGTGCAGCTGGGGGCATAGCTTCAGCCTAGATCGTCGGCGCTAGCGGTCCGCAAAGTTCGTTCCGGGTGACAACGGAGCGACCCGTAACACCCCGGAAACAATGGTGTCACGGTCGGGAAACCCTTGACCCATACCCTCGAGGATGTCTGCGGTCTGCAGTCACCCCGTTCCACGGCGCTTGGAGTCTCTCTCAATGTCTATGTTCAAGGACTCTTCTGAAGTTCTTAAATTCATCAAAGACACGAATGTCATTTTCCTCGACATCCGTTTCACCGACCTGCCGGGCATCCAGCAGCACCTCACGATCCCGGCCAGCACCGTCGATGAGGACTTCTTCTCCGTTGGCCAGATGTTCGACGGCTCGTCAATTCGCGGCTTCCAGTCGATTCACGAGTCCGACCTTCAGCTGATCCCAGACATCTCGACGGCATATGTCGATCCGTTCAGGATTGCCCGCACACTGATTCTGGTCTTCGACATCTACAACCCGCGCAACGGCGAGATCTACCCGCGCGATCCACGGCAGGTGGCCAAGAAGGCCGAGAAGTACCTGGCGTCAACCGGAATCGCCGACACCGCCTTCTTCGCTCCGGAGGCCGAGTTCTACGTCTTCGACGACGTTCGTTACGAGGTCAGCCAGAACAAGAGCTTTTACGAGGTCGACTCCGAGGAGGCCGCCTGGAACAGTGGACGCCACGAAGAAGGTGGCAACCTCGCCAACAAGACTCCCTTCAAGGGCGGCTATTTCCCAGTGGCGCCGCTCGACAAGCACGGTGACCTGCGCGACGAGATGATGATCAAGCTGGCCGAGGCTGGCCTCCAACTGGAGCGCGGTCACCACGAGGTGGGGACCGCCGGCCAGGGCGAGATCAACTACAAGTTCGACACCATGGTCCACGCGGCGGATGACATCCTGAAATTCAAATATATCGTCAAGAATGTCGCGCTCGAATGGGGCAAGGTCGCGACCTTCATGCCGAAGCCGCTCATGGGCGACAACGGATCGGGCATGCACACCCACCAGTCGCTCTGGGCCGACGGCAAGCCGCTGTTCTACGACGAGAAGGGCTACGGCGGTCTGTCGGACATCGCACGCT
This sequence comes from Microbacteriaceae bacterium, assembly GCA_043779945.1. Lineage (GTDB taxonomy): Bacteria > Actinomycetota > Actinomycetes > Actinomycetales > Microbacteriaceae > Lysinimonas. Next base: position 14,218 of record JAYWDH010000246.1, on the reverse strand, counting down.
GGTACATCGGCGGCCTGCTTAAGCACGCCCCTGCGGTCCTCGCGTTTACCAACCCGACGGTCAACTCGTACCACCGCCTGATCCCGGGCTTCGAGGCGCCGGTCAACCTGGTCTATTCGGCCGGTAACCGCTCGGCGGCGATCCGCATCCCGATCACGGGCACCAACCCAAAGGCCAAGCGCATCGAGTTCCGCGCACCCGACGCGTCCGGCAACCCGTACCTCGCGTTCGCGGTGCAGTTGATGGCGGGCCTCGACGGGATCAAGAACAAGATCGAGCCGCACGAGCCCGTTGATAAGGATCTCTACGAGCTCCCGCCCGAGGAGGCAAAGCTAATCCCGCAGGTGCCCGCGTCGCTCGGTGAAGCGCTGATCGCGCTCGAACAGGACCACGACTTCCTGCTCGAGGGTGGCGTCTTCACGCTAGACCTCATTGAGACCTGGATCGACTACAAGCGCGAGAAGGAGCTCCTGCCCTTCGCCCAGCGCCCGCACCCCTTCGAGTACGAGCTGTATTTTGGCGTGTAGCTGATGTGCCCATGAGCCATTGAGGTTGGGCAGCGTCAGTCCGCAATGAGTCCGCACGAACTGCGAAAACGCGTGAAATTGCAGCTCGTGCGGGCTCGTCTTTCTCGAGCAACAAACGTCGAGCGCGACGGAATGCCTCTTCGATTGTGTGCGGCGGGGTCAGCGTAGACTCGCCCGCGATGAGCGAGCTGCCCGATGAAGCGATTGCAGACGCTGAACGCTCCAGCGATTCGGACGCTGTCGTGTTCCCCCGTGCGCCCCGTCACCACGGTTTTGGACGGCTGCTGAGGGTGCTGGGGCCCGGCATTGTCACGGGCGCCGCTGACGATGATCCATCGGGAATCGCCACGTATTCGCAGGCGGGCGCGCAGTTTGGATTCGGCACACTTTGGACACTGCTTCTGACGTTGCCACTGATGATCGCGGTTCAAGAAGCCTGCATGCGCATCGGTGCCGTCACGGGGAAGGGGCTAGCCGCGGTCATTCGCGACACCTACCCGAAGAAGATCCTGTACCCGATCGTGCTGCTGGTGGTCGCCGCGAACACCTTCAACATCGGCTCCGACATCGGTGCGATGGCCGCCAGCGCGCGGCTCCTGCTTCCCGATGTGCCGTTCGGCCTACTCGCCGTCGGGTTCGTGGTGGTGATCTTGATCCTCGAAGTACTGATTTCGTACCGGACGTATGTTCGCATCCTCAAATGGTTGGCAATGGCGCTCTTCGCCTACCTGATCACCGCGTTTCTGATCACGGTGCCCTGGCTAGAGGCGCTGCAGGCCACGATCATCCCGCACATCCAGTTCAACCAGAGCCTGCTCTATGTGATCGTCGCCATCTTCGGCACCACGATCTCCCCGTATCTGTTCTTCTGGCAGACAAGCAACGTCGTCGAAGACGAAGTCGCCGAACACCGGGACACGCCCGACGGCGTGCCGCCCAAGATCACCAAGTTGTACTTGCGGAGGCTGCGCGTCGACACGGTCCTCGGGATGGTGTTCTCCAACGTCGTGGCCTGGTTCATAGTGCTCGTTGGCGCGGTCGTACTCAACCAGGCGGGGATCACCAACATCGTCACCGCAGCAGACGCGGCGAAAGCGCTTCGGCCGCTCGTGCACACCTTCCCCAACGCTGGGTTCCTGGCTCAGTTGATCTTCGCGGTCGGGGTCATCGGAATCGGCCTGATGAGCGTCCCCGTTCTTGCCGGCTCGTCTTCCTACGCCATTACGGAAACCTTCAACTGGAAAGAGGGCCTGTTCCGCAAGTTCAAACAGGCCCGGGCGTTCTACCTCGTGATCATCATCGGCACGCTGGTGGGCCTGCTGCTCAACTTTGTCGGACTCGACCCGATCCAGGCCCTCGTGCTGACCGCCGTGTTCAACGGAATCGTCGCCGTGCCCCTGATTTACTTCATCGCTCGCATCTCCAGCCGGCGCAAGCTGATGGGCTCATACGCCAGCGGTATCCTCTCGAAGATCGGACTCTGGGTCGCTTTCGCCGTCATGGCCGCCGCAGCCATTGCTCTCCTCTTTTCCTATCTCTAGTCGCAAAGCTTTCGCTAACAACGTGATGAGGCGGACGATTTCGCATTGCGACGACCTGCCGTCTACCGCGGGCCGCCGTAGAACCGACGCTCGAACACTTGCCGCGCGAGCCGGGTCGTGCGCAAGTAGTCCTCTTCGAGTTGAGCGGTGCCGCCCGGCGGATACTCAAGCAGTCGCGCGACGCCCCCTAGTTGCTGCCGATCCGTCGGCAACACGTCGGCCGTCTTGGCCGTCCACAGCGTCATCGCCGATCGGGCGCGCGAAGCGATGATCCACGCTGCGCGCAGCTTGGCGGCGTCCGCGGCGGGGACGAGCTCCGCCGCCACGGCCGCATCGAGAGCCGTCAACGTGGAGGTGGTTCGAAGCGCCGGGAAGGTTGCCGCGTGCTGCAGTTGCAGCAGCTGCACGAACCACTCGACGTCGCTCAGCGAGCCGCGACCGAGCTTCAGGTGCCGCGACGGGTCCGCTCCCTGAGGAAGCCGCTCCGCCTCCACGCGGGCCTTGATTCTCTTGACCTCGCGCACGTCCGTCGGCGAGATGGATGTCGGGTACCGCACCTCGTCCGCCAGACTCTCGAAGGCACGCAGCACGCTCGGGTCGCCGACTGCCCCTCGCGCACGGAGCAGGGCCTGCGCCTCCCAGGTCAGCGACCAGCGCTCGTAGTAGGCCCGGTAGCTGTCAAGCGTCCGCACGACGGCGCCGTTCTTGCCCTCGGGCCGCAGGCCGAGATCCAGGTCGAGTGGGAGTCGCAAATCTTCGGTGAGTCGCTTGAGTTCGCGCGCGATCACCTCTGCGCGCTGCGCCGCCTCCTCGGGCTGTGCCCCGGCGGCCCGGTACACGTAGACAATGTCGGTGTCGCTCCCGAACCCGAGTTCCTGACCGCCGTAGCGGCCCATCGCGATAATCCCGAACTCGAGGCCGTCGCCCCAGCGATGGCAGAGCGCCAGCGCGCCAGTGAGCACCGCTGAGGTGATGTCGCTGAGCCCCTGCCCGAGTTCCTCGACGGTGATCATGCCGAGGATCGCGGCGAGAGCAAGGCGCAGTACCTCGCGACGCCGAGCTGTGCGCAGCGCGAGAGCCGCGGCATCCACATCGTCGGCGTGGCGCGCGACGGTGGCGGCGGTCTCGTTCAGGAGGTCCGCGAGGGCACGCGGGCGCAGCTCACCATCTGTCTCGAGCCAGGCGGCCGCCTCCGGGATGCGCTCGAACAGCACACCGACGAACCGCGAGGAGGAGAGCACGTGCGTGAGGCGGTGGGCGGCTCCGGAGGAATCGCGCAGCATCCGGAGGAACCAGTACGCCTCCCCCAGATCGTCGCTCAAACGACGGAAGTTGAGTAGGCCGAGGTCGGGATCTGCACCCTCGGCGAACCAGCCGAGCATAACCGGGAGCAGGTTGCGCTGGATCTGCGCACGTCGCGAGACTCCGCTCGTCAGCGCCGCGATGTGGTGCAGCGCACCGCGCGCATCGTGGAAGCCGATGGCGGCGAGGCGAGCCTCCGCTTGTTCGCTCGTGAGCGAGTAGCCGTCGTCCGGCAGAGCGGCGACCGCCGAGAGCAGCGGTCGATAGAACAGGCGCTCGTGCAGGGTGCGGACGGTCTGCTTCACCCGCTGCCAGGCCTCGAGCAAGCCGTCGGCTGTGGTGGCGACGCCGGATGCCCGGGCGACGGCACGCAGGGCATTGGCGTCGCGCGGCATGAGGTGGGTGCGGCGCAGTCGGGAGAGCTGGATGCGATGCTCCAGCAGCCGCAGGAAACGGTAGTCGCTGCCGAACTCGGCCGCCTCCACGCGCCCGATATAGCCCCGATCCGCAAGAGCAGCCAAGGCATCGAGGGTCGCGCGCTGTCGCACCTCCGGATCGGAGTGCCCGTGCACCAACTGCAGCAGCTGAATGGTGAACTCCACGTCGCGCAGGCCGCCAGGGCCGAGTTTCAGCTGCACCTCGACCTCGTCGGGCGGGATGTGCGCTGTGACCCGCTCGCGCATGGCCTGCACCGACTCCACGAAGTTCTCACGGGTCGCGCTCGACCAGACCATCGGCGCGACGCCTTCGACGTAACGCTCCCCCAGCTCACGGTCGCCAGCCATCGCGCGCGCTTTGAGCAGAGCCTGGAACTCCCAGCTCTTCGCCCAGCGCTGGTAGTACGCCAGATGCGAGTCGAGTGAGCGCACCAGGGCGCCGTCCTTGCCCTCGGGGCGGAGGTTCGCGTCGACCTCCCACAGCGGCGGCTCAATGGCGAGTTCCTGGATTGCGCGCATCGTGTCCATTGCCAGGCGCGTGCCGATCTCCACGGCTCTTCCCTCGCTGAGCGGCTCCTCACCGTCGAGGGATGACTCTTCCGCCGCAGCCGCCACAAAGATCACATCCACGTCGCTCAGATAGTTGAGTTCGCGGGCGCCCGCCTTGCCCATCCCGATGATCGCGAGTCGGGTCGCCGCCACCTGCTCCTTGGGAAAGCGGCTTGCCTGTCGCGCCAGGGCGAGCGCGGCATCGAGTGCTGCAGCCGCGAGATCGGCCAATGCGGCCGCGACGCGATCGACGATCTGCTGCCCGTCGGGCTGTTCGAGGTCCCACGCCGCCAGCCTGGTCAACTCACGTCGGTATGCGATGCGGAGCGCGTTCCAACCGGCTTCACCGCCGAGTCCTTCGACGGTGGCCAGCAGCCGATCCCGATAGCTATCGCCGCTTGGGAGCGCTCTCAGCGGCTCCTGAAGGACGGCCAGCTGCTCGGGGTGGTGGGACAGAAAGTCAGCGAGCCCGGACGACGCGCCCAGCACCCTGACGAGGCGCAGCGCGGCCGAGTCGTCGGCCAGAACGGGCGCAACAGCATCCGGAGCGGTCTCGAGCAGGGCACTAAGCAGCCGGAGTGCCTGATCGGGATCGGCGGCATGCGCAAAGATTTGGACACGATCCTGCGGCACGCCCTTCAACGCCGCACTTGACGCGGTGAGGTCCGCGAACCCCAGGCGTGCCAACTCGGTGAGAGTCGTCGTCGTCCTCGTCATACCGCCCCTCGGCTCCACCCGGTGCCCTCGACGCAACTTGCTGGCGCTACAGGATCTCCAGGTTGGTCGACAACTCGAACGGCGTGACCTGCGCGCGATAGCCCGCCCAATCGCGACGCTTGTTCAGCAGCACGTATTCGAACACCTGCTCGCCGAGTGTCTCGGCGACAAGTTCGCTCTCTTCCATCAGCCTGAGGGCGGCATCGAGGCTCGTCGGCAGACCGTCGTAGCCCAGGGCACGCCGCTCAGAGTCAGTGAGCGCCCACACGTCGCCATCGGCCTCGGGTGGAAGCTCGTAGCCCTCCTCTATGCCCTTGAGACCGGCTGCAAGAAGCAGTGAGAAGGCGAGGTAGGGGTTTGCCGCCGAATCGATGGCACGGTACTCGACGCGCGCACTATTGCCCTTGCCCGGCTTGTACAGCGGGACGCGCACCAGCGCCGAGCGGTTGTTGTGGCCCCAGGTCAGGTAGCTCGGGGCCTCGTCGCCGCCCCAGAGACGCTTGTAGGAGTTGACGAACTGGTTCGTCACGGCGGTGATCTCCGGCGCGTGGTGCAGAAGCCCTGCGACGAACTGCCGACCGATGTTCGAGAGCTGATACTGACCCGCTGCATCGAAGAACGCATTGGTGTCGCCCTCGAAGAGCGACATGTGCGTGTGCATGCCCGATCCCGGCTGACCGGAGATCGGCTTCGGCATGAAGCTCGCGTACACCCCTTGCTCGATCGCCACCTCTTTGATGACCGTGCGGAAAGTCATGATGTTATCGGCCATTGTCAGCGCATCGGCGTAGCGCAGGTCGATCTCGTTCTGGCCAGGACCGGCCTCGTGGTGGCTGAACTCCACCGAGATACCGAGGTCTTCGAGCATCCGCACCGAACGGCGACGGAAGTCGTGGGCCGTGCCGCCCGGCACGTTGTCGAAATAGCCAGCCGAGTCGACAGGCTGCGCTTCGCCGTTCTTCAGCTTGCTCGACTTGAGCAAGTAGAACTCGATCTCGGGGTGAGTGTAGAAGGTGAAGCCGCGATCGGCAGCCTTCGCGAGGGTGCGCTTCAGCACGTTGCGCGGATCCGCGGCCGCGGGCTGCCCGTCGGGCGTCATGATGTCGCAGAACATGCGCGCAGTGGGATCGATCTCGCCACGCCACGGCAGGATCTGGAAGGTCGTGGGGTCCGGATGCGCGAGCACATCCGCCTCAAAGGAACGCGTCAAACCCTCAATCGCCGAGCCATCGAATCCGACACCCTCGCTGAAGGCACCTTCGACCTCGGCAGGAGCCAGAGCCACCGACTTGAGCGTGCCGACCACGTCGGTGAACCACAGCCGGACGAACTTGACGCCACGCTCCTCAATTGTGCGAAGAACGAAGTCACGTTGCTTGTCCATGCAAGCCCCTTCTAGTTGCCCGCCACGGCTGCACCGTGCGCCTCGGCTCTAGGCTACCGGTATGCCCCGACTGCGATTGGCACTGGCTCAGACCAACCCGATCGTCGGCGATTTGAGCGGCAATGCCGCGCAGATCGTGCACGCAGCGCGGCGGGCGTTTGAGGCCGGTGCCGACATCCTCCTGCTCGGCGAGATGGCACTCAGTGGTTACCCGATCGAAGACCTCGCCGCACAACCGAGTTTTCTGCGTCACGCGCACGACGCAGTCCCAGCGCTGGCGTCGAGACTTGCCGAAGAGGGACTCGGCGAACTCGTGGTGGTGGTGGGGCATCCGGATGGCCCGTTCGAACCGCGCATCGACGGCAACTCCAATGCCCCGACCGCGATCGCTCAGAATTGCGCGAGCGTGCTGCAGGGTGGGGAGGTACGCGCCCGCTACGCGAAACACCACCTGCCGAATTACTCGGTGTTCGACGAGTACCGCGTCTTCATCCCGGGCGACGATTTGCTCGTACTGCGGCTGAAGGGGGTGGATGTCGCGCTCATCATCTGCGAGGACCTCTGGCGCGATGGAGGCCCGGTGAGCCGTGTTCTGGAGGCAGACGCTGGCCTGCTGCTCGTGATCAACGCCTCCCCATTCGAGCGCGACAAGGACGAGACCCGCTTGCCCCTCGTGACGCGTCGAGCGCGCGAGACGGACACGATCGTCGCCTATGTGAATATCGTGGGCGGACAGGACGACTTGGTCTTCGATGGCGACAGCGTGGTCGTGGATGGCACGGGCGCGATCCTGGCGCGCGCACCCCAGTTCCAGGAACACCTGCTGGTGGTCGACGTGGACCCGGCGGCCGCGACCGAGGCGCAGCTACCCGGGAGCGTCGCCCGTATCGAACTCACGCCGCCGGCGCTGGTCGGGCCCGTCGAGACTGCTACCTCGCTTGCACCCGACATCGCCGTGCTCCCCGACGACCGCGAGCAGCTGTGGAACGCTCTCGTGCTCGGTCTACGCGACTACGTCGAGAAGAACGGGTTCCGCAGCGTCGTTCTGGGCCTCTCGGGCGGAATCGATTCGGCCGTCTGCGCCGCAATCGCGGCAGACGCGATCGGGGCAGACCGGGTCTACGGCGTCAGCATGCCAAGCCGCTACAGCTCGGACGGCTCCCGCACGGACGCCGACGATCTGGCCGAACGGATCGGGTTGCACTACTCCACCGAGGCGATCGCCGAGTTGGTCCAGCCGATCGAGGATCAGCTGCGTCTCACCGGGACGGCCGCGGAGAACGTGCAGTCACGCATCCGGGGCATCATCCTGATGGCCGAATCGAACGTTCACGGCCACCTCGTACTCACCACGGGCAATAAGAGCGAACTCGCGGTGGGCTACTCGACGATTTATGGAGACTCGGCCGGCGGCTTCGCTCCGCTCAAGGATGTTCCCAAGATGCTCGTTTGGAAGCTGGCGCGCTGGCGCAACATGATCGCGGAGGCCAGGGGTCAGACCGCGCCGATCCCGGCCAACTCGATCGAGAAGCCGCCCAGCGCCGAACTGCGGCCCGACCAGACCGACCAGGACACGCTGCCGCCGTACGAGTTGCTCGACGAGATCATCGCCGGCTACGTCAACGAACGACTCGGACGCGAGGATCTGATCTCGAAAGGATTCGACCGGGAAACGGTGGTCTTCGTTACCGGGCTCGTCGACGGCGCCGAGTGGAAGCGTCGGCAGGGCGCCATCGGCCCCAAGATCTCGGGCATGGCCTTCGGTCGGGACCGCCGCCTCCCGATCACATCTCGCCGCGCGGGCTAGAAATGGGCGACACCGCACCGCGCAACCTTGGCTGGCACGTCGGCTGGACACTCGCCGGGTTCGTCCCGTACGTCGCGGTGACCGCGGTGCAGCTGGCCTCGAAGTTCAGGCACGACGTTCAGGCGGATCACGTCAGCAAGGCGCTCGAGATGCCGACTCTGGCGTTCGGCGTCGGCGTCGCCATGCTGCTCGCGCACCGAAGACCCCGCCCACGGGTCACCGCGCTGCTCTTCGCTGGCCTCGCTCTCTCCTGGTTCGGCGACATCTTCATCGCGCGCTTGCCCGTCGGCCTCGGACTTTTCTTCTTCGCGCATGCCGCATACATCTGGATGTTCGAGGTGGCCTTCCACAACCGGCTTCCCTCGCGCTGGGGGCTGCTCGCAATCCCCTGGTTTGGGGCGCTGCTGGGGGTCCTCACGCCCCGGCTAGGCGGGATGCTTTTGTGCTTCACGCTGTACGGGCTAATCCTCGCGGCGATGACGGTCTCGTCGACGCGAGGTAACCGGTGGACCGCTGCGGGAGGCGTGCTTTTCCTCCTCTCGGACAGTGTGCTGTCGCTCCGGCTGTTCACCCGGTTCTTCCGGGGCAGCGTCGGCAGCTTTGCAATCATGCTGAGCTACACGGCGGCTCAGGCGTTTATCTCCGTCGGCATACTGCGCGACAAACCGGCGACCTAGACTGCTGCCATGGCAGACGCAGTCGTCAAACGGGTCCGAACGAGACACTTTCAGAACGCGAAAGATCAGGGGATCAAGATCACCGGGCTCACGAGCTACGACATGCTCACGGCCGCGATCTTCGATCAGGCGGGCATCGACTTTCTCCTCGTGGGTGACTCGGCGGGCAACAACGTGTTCGGCTATGACACGACACTTCCTGTCACCATCGACCAACTCATCCCGCTCACCCGTGCGGTCGCGGGCGCGGTCAAACGCGCGTTCGTCATCGGAGACATGCCCTTCGGCTCCTACGAGACCGGACCGGACGAGGCGCTGCACAGCGCCTTTCGCTTCATGAAAGAAACCGGCGCACACGCGGTCAAGCTCGAGGGCGGGGTGCGCAGTGCGGAACAGATTCGCCGCATCGTGTCGGCCGGCATCCCGGTGATGGGTCACATCGGCTTCACGCCGCAGAGCGAGCACCAGCTCGGCGGCCACGTCATTCAGGGCCGCGGCGACGGTGTCGAGCAGTTGCTCGCCGACGCCCACGCCGTGGAGGACGCCGGCGCCTTCGCCGTCGTGCTCGAGATGGTTCCCGCGGATGCGGCGAAGCGCGTCACCGATGCGCTCTCGATTCCGACCATCAGCGTCGGGGCTGGGCCGCACACGACCGGCCAGCTGCTGGTCTGGACGGACTGGGCGGGACTGACGCAGGGCCGCATCCCGAGCTTCGTGAAGCAGTACGCCAACCTGTCACAGGTGCTGACGGATGCCGCAAAGGCCTGGACCGCCGACGTCAACTCCGGTGTGTACCCCGGCGAGGATCACAGCTACCACGGGTGAAGCGGGCTGAGCGGCGGTTGAGCCGCTCGCCGACTACGCCCCGGAGTGCGTCACGATCCGCAGCACCACAAGCCACCCGAACAGGATGACAATCCCGATGGCCCCGAACACGATGCCCAGAACGGCTTTGCCGCGACCCTCGACCTCGTAGCCGTGGCTCAGAAGCCGGGTGCGGCGGCGCAACGCCATCACGCCGAAGACGAAGGCCATGACGGTCGGCGCCATCAACGCATTTGCGAGAAGTGCGACGATTCCCCAGGCCAGCGAGTGGCTCGCCCAGCTGGTTCCGGACGGAACGAGGCGGCTTTCGGCAACCCACGCCTCCTCAGGCGCCTGGCCCATCGGCAGCGCTTGCACATGCGGCGTCCATTCCTCGCCATCCCACCAGCGTGCCCGACGGCCGCCGGTCGGATCCGGGTACCACCCCTGCGCGACCGGTGCGGGTGCTCGGGTCAGAGAGTGAATCGAAGACATTGCGTAACCCCCCAGTTCAGCAAGTACCTTCATCATCCTTGAACGGGGGCCTTGTCGCGCACCCCCCGAACGGGGCGCTGACCGGACCGGCTGAACCGCGGCGCACATCCCCTCGCAGTTTTTCGATTACTCAATGACTGCCAGGCGGGGTCACCGCTGCTCACTCACGAGTCAGTCGTCGTCGTCCTTGTTCCACTCGGCCGCGCGCCGGCGGGCGATCTCGGGCGCATTCTCCGCATCCTCGCGCGTGGCGTATGGACCGTCGCGGTCCGAGCCGAGCGACTGAGGACCCTCTTCGACTTCACCATTCTTGTGGTTGTACCACCACTCTGTCATTCCGTCAGCCTAAGCCCCGTGCCACTTCTAGAATGAGGTCCATGTCCAGGGATGCGCAGGGTCACCTCCTCCCTGGCCACATTTCCGTCGAACGCTCGGTACCGACGAGCATCCGGCGTCCGGAGTACGCCGGCAAGGTTGGCCCGCGCCAGTACGACGGCGACGACCGCTACGACTCAAGCCAGATTGAGCGCATTCGTACCAGTGGCCGGATCGCGGCCCAGGCCCTCGAGGCGGTCGGCGCCGCGATCCGCTCCGGCGTCACTACCGACCAGCTGGATGCCATCGGCCACGACTTTCTTGTCAGCCACGACGCCTACCCCTCCACGCTCGGCTACCGCGGCTACCGCAAGTCGTTGTGCACGTCGATCAACGAGGTAATCTGCCACGGTATCCCCGACGACACGGTACTGCTCGACGGCGACATCATCAACATCGATATCACCGCCTTCCACAATGACATGCACGGAGATCTCAACGCGACCTTTCTGGTCGGCGAGGTCAGCCTCGAGGCCGCGAACCTCGTCACTCGCACGCAGGAGGCACTGAATCGTGGCATCAAGGCGGTCGCCCCGGGCCGCGAGGTCAACGTGATCGGTCGTGCGATCGAGAGCTACGCCAAGCGGTTCGGCTACGGCGTTGTGCGGGATTACACCGGCCACGGCGTGGGTACCGCATTTCACTCCGGGCTGGTGATCCCGCATTACGACGCCTCCCCCGACTACGAGACGGTCCTGGAGCCCGGAATGGTGTTTACGATCGAACCGATGCTCACTCTCGGCACCCTGGATCGCCCCGGAACGAGCGAGTGGGATGAATGGCCAGATGGCTGGACCGTCGTCACCCGCGACCTCAGCCTCACAGCCCAGTTCGAGCACACTCTGGTCGTCACTGAACGCGGTGCCGACATCTTGACTCTGCCCTGACTCCGACGAGCTTGACTCCGACGAGCCTGACTTCACCCACCATCGAGAGGATTCCCCAGTGACCACCCACGCGATCGGCATCGATATCGGCGGCACGGGCATCAAGGGCGCCATCGTCGACCTGAAGGTCGGCGAACTTGTCACCGAACGCTTCAAGGTGCCCACGCCCGAGGGCGGCAAACCCGACGACATCATCGGCGAAGTGGTGAAGATGATTGCCGGGATGGGCTCGGCAGCCGATGCTCTCGCAGTGGGCATCTGCTTCCCCGCCGTCGTGATCCACGGGCGCACCATGTCGGCAGCCAACGTCTCTAAGAAATGGATCGGGCTCGAGGCCGAGAAGCTCTTCGAGAAGAGCCTCAAGCGCGACATCGCCTTCGTGAACGACGCGGATGCCGCGGGCGTAGCCGAGGTTCGCTACGGCGCCGCAAAGAACAAGGACGGTCTCGTAATCCTGACGACTCTCGGCACCGGCATCGGAAGCGCGATCATCTACGACGGGGTGCTCGTGCCCAACTCCGAACTCGGTCACCTCGAGGTGGATGGTCACGACGCTGAGAGCCGGGCCGCGTACTCGGCGAAGGAGCGCGAGAACCTCGATTGGGAGCAATGGGCCAAGCGTCTGCAGCGCTACTACGACGTCGTTGACGCCCTGTTCTCTCCGGACATGATCGTCGTGGGCGGCGGCGTCTCCAAGAACTCCAGCGAGTTCCTGCCACTGCTGAAGCTGCGGCCAGAGATCGTGCCGGCGTCACTGCGCAATAACGCCGGAATCATGGGCGCTGCCGCGATGGCGCTGCCCGCGAAGTAGCTGCTCCGAGGGGCGGCATACGGCTCCCGTGAGGGCTGGCCCGCCGGGCGTGAGGATTCCGTGAGTGTTCTCGGCTCGCCCAGGCTGTGGGCGTTGACTGCGTTTGTGCTTGATTTCGTCTACGTCCTCGTCATCCTTGCGCTCAGCGCGCTGATCGCCCTCATCGCCAAGGGGGTGGAGAAGCTGTGACCGTGTTTGTCGTGATCGCAGCTACTCTTGCTCTCGCCAGCATCGGCTACCTTGTGGTGGCCCTTGTTAAGCCAGAGCGCTTCTGATGCCTGACACTCCGATCGCCCTGGAATGGGCCCTCTTCGCCGCGCAACTCGGCACGGTCGCTCTGGTGCTGGTCCTCCTGTACCGTCCCGTGGGCGACTACATGGCGCGCGTCTACACCGGTGGTGGAGACCTCCGCGTAGAGCGGGGTGCCTATCGAGTGATGGGCGTCGATCCCCGGTCGGAGCAGAGCTGGCCACAGTACTTTCGTGGAGTGCTCGCCTTCTCGGCGCTCGGCATCCTGGCGATCTACGCGCTGCAGCGGCTGCAGCAGTTGCTGCCGTATTCGCTCGGCCTCCCGGCGACGAGCGAGCCGCTAGCCTTCAACACTGCCATCTCGTTCGTCACGAACACGAACTGGCAGTCGTACTCGCCCGAAGTCACACTCGGCTACACCGTGCAGATGGTGGGTCTTGCCGCACAGAACTTCGCGTCTGCGGCAGTCGGGATCGCGATCGCGGTGGCCCTGATCCGCGGTTTCTCAGCGCGCAAATCAGGAACGATCGGCAACTTCTGGGTGGATCTCACCCGGGGCACCATGCGCATCCTTCTTCCCGCCTCGCTGGTCGTCGCCGTCGTCCTGATCGCCGGAGGCGTGATCCAGAACTTTTCAGGATTCCAGACTGTCCAGACCATCGTCGGCGCCACGCAGACCCTGCCGGGCGGTCCGGTCGCCTCACAGGAGGCAATCAAGATGCTCGGGACGAACGGCGGTGGATTCTTCAACGCGAACTCGGCCCATCCCTTCGAGAACCCAACGGCGTGGACCAGCCTGGTCGAGATTCTGCTCATGCTGATCATCCCGTTCTCACTGCCACGCACGTTCGGCCGGATGGTGGGCGACACCCGCCAGGGAACGGCCATCGCGGGAACCATGGCACTGCTGTTCACCGCATCAGTCACGCTCATGACGGCGTTTGAACTCGCCGCAGTCGGTAAGGCTACTCAGCTCGCCGGATCGTCGATGGAGGGCAAGGAGGTGCGCTTCGGCATCGCCGGCTCCACCCTGTTCGGCACGACGTCAACGATCACCTCCACCGGGGCAGTCAATGCAATGCACGACAGCTTCACGCCCCTCGGCGGCGGTATGGCCATCATCAACATGATGTTGGGCGAGGTCGCTCCGGGTGGCGTCGGGGCCGGTATGTACGGCATCCTGGTGATCGCGATCATCGCAGTCTTCATCGCTGGTCTGATGGTCGGCCGCACACCGGAGTACCTGGGCAAGAAACTGGGCGCCCGCGAGATCAAGCTCGCAAGCCTGTACATCCTCACCACTCCGACGCTCGTGCTCGTCGGAACCGCGTTGAGCTTCGCGTTGCCCGGCATCAGGCAAGAGGTCGAGAAGACCTCGATCTTCAACCCGGGGCTGCACGGCTTCAGTGAGGTGCTCTACGCCTTCACCTCCGCCGCGAACAATAACGGCTCGGCCTTCGCGGGTCTGTCTGCAAATACGCCGTGGATGAACACCGCACTGGGCGTCACCATGATGCTCGGTCGCTTCGTGCCGGTCGTATTCGTGCTCGCCATGGCTGGCTCCTTGGCGAGGCAAGATCTCGTCCCGGTCACCGCTGGAACCCTGCCGACCCATCGCCCGCAGTTCATCGGGCTCCTCGTCGGCGTCGTCGTCAT
>JAYWDH010000245.1:0-8444 GCA_043779945.1 Microbacteriaceae bacterium | reverse complement strand
TGGCGGCGAGCGTCTTGCTCATCCCACGGAGCGGCGTGACCACGTCTTCGGCCTCGACGGGCTCGGTGCCGGTCACGACCGGGATGCCCGAGGTCTTTGGCGCTTCGGCCGGGATCGGCTGCGGTTTGGCAGGCGCGGACGTGGTGCGGGCGATGGGCGTCGCTCCGGTGGTCGGTGCGCTGGTCGGTGCGCTGGTCGAGCTTGTCGACACCGGGGCGGGGGTCTCGACGGGCTCGACCACCGCAATCGGCTCAACTACCGCCTGTGCAGCTTCGGCGACGGCATCCGTGATGATCGGGATTGCGGTGGTGGGGGTCTGGTCGCCGAGCGGGTGGTAACTCTCGAGAACCGGCCACCAGCTCTTGTCGACCGAGTTCTTGTCGACCAGGTACCGCTCGTGAAGTTCGTCGACGAGCCATTCGTTGGCGCCAAACTCACCCGAGTTCGGGTCGTCCGCTGCGGTTCCGGTGATCGGGCTCGACACGGCTTGACCGCCCACTCTCAGTTCGTCGTTGGCTGCTTTTGCTGGTGCGGCCTGCCGGTGGCCACACCAAACTCAATGTTAACCGCTGCTCGCTCTCTCTGCGGGACCCGGAGCAGGAGACGGGCCAGAAGTTTCCTGGATATTGCCTCTACCGTGTAGTCATGCGCTTCATCGGTCCGCTCCCTGCCCACGATTTGACCTATTCGGATGTCTTTCTGGTTCCCAGCCGCTCGGCGGTGACCAGCAGACTCGATGTCGATCTGGCCCCGGGCGACGGCACCGGCGCGACGATCCCGATTGTCTCGGCGAACATGAACTCGGTCACCGGTCCGCTGCTGGCGGCGACGTTGGCCCGGCGCGGTGGACTCGGGGTACTGCCGCAGGATCTGCCGCTGCAGGAGTTGGCCGCCGCGATCCGATGGGTGAAGGCACAGCCGGTCGCGTGGGATACGCCCGTCGTGCTGGCCCCGGAGCAGACGGTCGCCGAGGCGCTGAAGCAGTTGCCGCCCACCGAGGGTCACGGCGTGGTGCTCCGGAGCGCCTCGGGGGAGGAGTTCGGCGCGATCCCTGCCGCCCGACTCGGCACCGCCCTCCCCGATGCACAACTCGGCGATCTCGTTCGCGGTTCGATAACCGCACTCGACGCCGACGATCTGGATGGGCCACGTGCGGCATTCGACCTGATGGTTGCCGCGGACCTCGACTTCGCGCTCGTGCAGCGCCACGGCCACATCGTCGGAACGCTTAGCCGACGAAGCGCCCTGCGCAGCAATCTGTACAAGCCCGCGCTCGATGGGCACGGTCGGCTCCGGGTGGCCACTGCCATTGGCATCAACGGCGACGTGGCAGCCAAGGCACAGGCTCTCGTTGCCGAGGGTGTCGATGTGCTGGTGTTGGACACCGCACACGGCCACCAGGAGGGGATGCTGCGCGCCCTCGTCATCGTGAAGAAACTTGGGCTCGGTGTGCCGATCGTCGCGGGCAACGTGGTGACCGCGGAGGGCGTGCGCGACCTCGTGGACGCGGGAGCCGACATCCTGAAGGTGGGCGTCGGACCGGGGGCGATGTGCACGACGCGCATGATGACGGCAGTCGGACGCCCGCAGTTCGGCGCGGTGCTTGAAACCGCCGAGACGGCACGTGAACTCGGTGCCCACGTGTGGGCGGACGGCGGCGTTCGCTACCCTCGCGACGTGGCGCTTGCGCTCGCGGCAGGAGCGGCATCCGTGATGATCGGTTCCTGGTTCGCCGGAACGATCGAGGCGCCGGGCCTGCTGGAGACGGATGATGCGGGACGTCTCTATAAGCAGAGTTGGGGAATGGCGTCCACGAAGGCCGTGCACGAGCGTTTCGGGCGCCTCGACCCCTACGAACTCGCTCGCAAGGAGTTGTTCGCCGAGGGCATCTCGAGTTCGAAGATTTACCTGGATCCGCTGCGTCCCTCGCTCGAGGACCTGCTCGACATGATCACCTCGGGCCTGCGCAGCTCATTTACCTACGCGGGTGCCGGCTCGCTCACCGCCTTCCAGGAGCACGCCATTGTCGGCTTCCAGAGCGCGGCGGGCTATGAAGAGGGCAAGTCCCTCCCGGTAAGCTGGTGACCATGATCGTTGCGATCCTCGAATTCCCGGTCAAATCGGGTGAACGGGATGCCGCCGTCGCCGCCCTCCGCGTCGGCCTCGCCGCCACCCGGGCTTTCGAGGGAAACCTGGCATGCGAACTCTTGCTCGACGATGACCCTTCGCACTTTGTGCTGTACGAACTCTGGCGCAGCTCGGCCGACAACGACGCATATCAGGCCTGGCGCGCGACGCCCGATGGCACCATTGCGGGCTTCGCCTCGCACCTCGCTGGTCCGTTCTCTGCCGCGCAGTACGTCGTCGTCGACCACTGAACCCCGGCGCACCGCCATTTGGTTCGCGGGAGATGTAGGTCGAGGCGAGACGAGGCTTAGCGCGTCGGCGAGGCGGGGATTTCCAGCTTGACGCCGCAAACGCTCGATATACTCGGCGGAATAATGGACGACCCTCCGTCTGCGGGCGACGCACGATGAGCTACGTGTGGATCTTCCTGATTATCGGTCTCGTGCTGACGATCGTCACCGGGTTCTTCGTTGCGAGCGAGTTCACGCTGGTCAATCTCGATCGGTCCGATCTCGAGGCGCGTCAGGCCCGCGGGGAAACGATGCTCGGCCCCGTCATCTCGGGGCTGAAGCGCACGTCCACGCATCTCTCGAGCGCGCAGCTGGGCATCACGCTCACCACCCTGCTCACGGGGTTCACCCTCGAACCTGCCTTCAGCGTGTTCCTCCAGCCCGCGCTCACCGCGCTGCACGTGCCCAAGGTGGCAGTCGTCCCGATCGCCACCGTCATCGCGATCGCGATCGCGACGCTGCTGAGCATGATCATCGGCGAGCTCGTCCCCAAGAACCTGGCCCTCGCGATCCCGCGTCAGGTGGGGAAGATCGTCATGCCCTTCCAGATCGGCTTCACGGCGGTCTTCAAACCCTTCGTGCGGCTGCTCAACGAAACGGCCAATGGTTTGCTGCGGCTGATTGGCATCGAGCCGAAAGAGGAGCTCAGCTCGGCCCGCACCGCTGAAGAGCTCCGCAGTCTGCTGCGTCGTTCAGCCAGCGCGGGATCACTCGACCGCGACACCGCGACGCTGCTCGCGCGAACCATCGCATTCTCCTACCGCACCGCGGCCGACGTCATGACCCCGCGTCCACGTCTCGCCAGCATCGACCGCACGGCGACCGCCGATGAGATCGTCCAGCTCGCCCGCCGCACCGGCTACTCACGCTTCCCGGTCATTGACGACGACATCGACGACGTCGTCGGGTTGGTACACATCAAGCAAGCCGTCGGTGTCCCGCGCGAGCGCCGAGGCGACGTCCCGGTCTCGGCACTCCAGTCGGATGCCCTTCGTGTCCCCGAGACCATGAAGCTCGACACCCTGCTCGGTGAGCTTCGCGGCCGTGGTTACCAGATGGCGATCGTCGTTGACGAATACGGTGGGACGGCGGGCGTCGCCACCCTCGAGGATCTCGTCGAAGAACTTGTCGGTGAGGTGTCTGACGAGCACGACCGCTCGCGCGCCGACGTGGTGCGCAGTCGCGACTGGCTCACCTTCCCGGGCGCGCTCCGCCCCGACGAGCTCAGCGAACGCGCCGAGGTGACGGTGCCGGAAGACGGGCCGTACGAAACCGTCGCTGGTTTCCTGATGAGCGAGCTCGGACGCCTCGCCAAAGTCGGCGACACCGTCGAGATCACGGCTGGCACCTTCCGCGTCGAGCGCATGGACGGGCGTCGCATCGACCGTGTGCGATTCACTCCCAGGCACGATCAGGAGTTTCACGCATGACCCCCGACGGCTGGGGAATCGTCTGGTTGGTGCTGCTGCTGCTCGTCAACGCCTTTTTTGTCGCCGCCGAGTTCAGCATCATCTCCGCGCGTCGCTCGCAGATCGAGCCGCGCGCCGAAGCCGGATCCGGGGCCGCCAAGACGGCTCTCTGGGCGATGGAGCACGCCACGCTCATGCTCGCGGCAACGCAGCTCGGCATCACCATCGCAAGCCTGCTGATTCTCAATGTATCCGAGCCGGCGATCCATCACCTGCTGGACATTCCCTTGCGCTTCACCGGGTGGAGCGAAGAGGTGACCGGCACCATCGCGTTCATCATCACGCTGATCATCGTGTCGTTCCTGCACGTGGTGTTCGGCGAGATGGTGCCGAAGAACATCTCGTTCTCGGTACCCGATCGGGCCCTGCTGCTGCTCGCGACGCCTCTGGTCGCCATCGCCACGATCTTCCGCCCGATCATCGTCGCCCTCAACGCGACCGCGAACGGCATAGTCCGCGTGTTCGGGGTGGAGCCGAAGAACGAGGCCAACTCGGCCTTCAGCTTCGACGAGGTGGCCACCATTGTGGCGACGTCGACGCGCGAAGGCGTGCTCACCGACTCCACCGGCACCCTCAGTAACGCCTTCGAGTTCACCACAAAAACCGTGCGTGACTCGCTCGTTCCGATGGCCAAGCTGATCACGCTCCCGGACGATGCGACGCCCGAGGATGTCGAGCGCTCGGTTGCCCAGCACGGCTTCAGCCGGTACGTGCTGGTGGACGACGACGGTGAGCCGAGCGGCTACCTGCACCTCAAGGACGTCATCGACCTGGATGACGACGACGAGTTCTCGGAGCCGGTCCCGCCGAAGCGCATCCGTCAGCTGATCTCGGTCTTCCAGGACGCCGACCTCGAGGACGCTCTGGCGACCATGCGACGTTCCGGCTCCCACCTCGGCCGCGTGTTCGATGAGAACGGGGCAACGAAGGGCGTGCTATTCCTCGAGGACATCATCGAGGAACTGGTGGGCGAAGTGCAGGACGCGACCAGACGCCGGTGAGTGCCGCACGCTATCTCGCCGCTTCGATCCCGCTCCGGGTCGCCAGCGCTGGTTCGAGTGTTGTGTTGCCGATCCTCGCCGTGCAACGACTACACGACGTCGCGATTGGCGGCGGTCTCGTGGCGGCCTCGCTCGCGCCGAGCGTGATCATGGCGCCGCTGGTCGGGGTCGCGCTTGACCGGACTCGGCATCCGCGGCGGCTGGTGGCGATGTCCGGTGTGATCACAGCAGGGGCTTTCGTGCTTAGCGCTTTTCTCGGCTCGGTCCCGCTCTGGACAATCCTGCTCGCCCTGCTCCTCTCGGGGGCCGCGTCACCGTTCTTCCTCGGCGGACTGTCGAGCTTCGTCACGGACGGCGTCATCAACGAGCGCCGGGCGTACGCGGCCGACGCCCTGTCCTACAACGTCGGCGGGGTGGCCGGGCCGGGGCTGGCCGCTCTCGTGGTCAGCCTGGGCGCCGCGGGCGCGGGTGCTTTCATCCTCGCCGGCGCCTCGCTCGTGGGGGCACTCGCCGTACTCGGCGTTCGAATGGTCCCGCGGTCCCATTCGGACCACGGAGCTCTCGCTGCGATCGCGGCAGGAAGTCGTCATCTCCTCACGCACCGTCCCCTGGCCGCTGTCACCCTGTCGGGAACCCTTGCGCAGCTCGGTGCCGGTGCGCTGCCGATCTGCGCGGTCGCCCTCGAACTGCAACGCTCGGGCGCCCCGGAACGTGGCGCGTGGATCGTCACAGCCTTCGCCATTGGCTCGCTCATCGGATCCCTCATCGCTACCGGTCGCCCGCCACGCCACTGGCGCACCGAAAACGTCATGCTGGTGGGTTTCGCGGGGACAGGCATACTCACAATCGTCGCCGCGGCCGACCTTGGTCTGCCGTGGACGATCGTCGCCATCGCGCTCTCGGGCCTCTGCACCGGCCCGAGCACGGCGGCGATGCTGCTGCTCCGCAAGCAGCAAAGCCCTGCCGTCGTGCGCTCCCAGGTGTTCACGGTCGGCTCCGGCCTGCGAACGACTGCGGCCGCGCTCGGCGCGGCGATCGCCGGCCAGGCTGCCGGCCTGGATGCGGGCACCCTCATCGGCGTCATCGGCGTCATCTGGGTGGTGTCAGCACTCGTCATGCTTGGCTACCCGCGCGGGGTCGATCCGATCGAGGAGAACTGGCCCGTCAGCTCCAGCGCGCTCTGACGTACTGCGGCGGCCAGTAGTCCAGCTCGACGCCGAGCTCGTGCGCAGCGCGCAGCGCGAAGTGCGGGTCGCGCATCATCTCGCGACCGAGCATGACAGCATCCGCTTGACCGCTCTCAACGATCGTGGCCGCCTGTCGCGCCTCGGTGATCAGGCCGACCGCGCTGACCGCCACATCGGCAGACGAACGCACCTCCGCCGCGAAAGGGACCTGGTAGCCGGGACCGAGCGGGATGCGCACACCCGAGATCAGGCCGCCCGAGGAGATGTCGAAAAGGTCGGCGCCGGAGTCGCGCGCCCAGCCCGCAACTACCGCGGTCTGCTCGGCGTCCCAGCCACCTTCGGCGTAGTCCGTCGCCGAGAAGCGCACCAGCAGGGGCACCTGATCACCGATCTCGGCGCGCACCGCGAGCACGATGTCGAGCAACAGGCGGGCGCGGTTCCGCAGCGAACCGCCGTATTCGTCCGTGCGCTGATTCGACAGGGGCGACAAAAACTGGTGCAGCAGATAGCCGTGTGCCGCGTGCAGTTCGACCAGATCAAAGCCGGCATCGAGCGCGCGGCGCGCGGCGCTCGCGAAGGCAGCGATGATCCCGGGCAGCTCATCCAGCTCGAGTGCGCGTGGGGCGGCGTACCCGGTGAACGTGAGGTCGGAGGCCGACACGGTCAGCCAGCCGCCGCCGATGTCTGCCGGGTCGCGAGAACCGATCGGGATGCTTCCGCGCCCCGCTGTTCCCCACTCCGGGTAGACCGATGCTTTGCGTCCGGCGTGGGCGAGTTGGAGTCCAGCCGCCGCACCCCGCTCGTGCAGGAAGTCGACCACGCGACGCCAGGCGACTACCTGCTCGTCGTTCCAGATCCCGGTGTCGTGGGGTGAGATCCGGCCGTCGGGGACAACCGCGGTCGCCTCGGCAACGACCAACCCCGCACCGCCCATCGCGAAGGAGCCGAGGTGGGCCAGGTGCCAGTCGGTCGGGATGCCGTCGCGTGCGGTCACCGAGTACTGGCAGAGCGCAGGGACCCAGATCCGGTTGCGCAGGGTCAGACCGCGCAGGGCGAGAGGATCGAAGAGGGTGGTCATTGAGCGAGGGACTCCAGAAAGGTGCGCAGTTCGGCAACGGTGGTGAAGACGTGGCCAGTGGCGCCCAAAGCGACCGCGGCATCCACGTTGATCTTCTTGTTATCGATGAACACCATCTGCTCCAGCGTGATTCCCAACTCGGCGGCCGTGACCCGATAGATCTCGGGATCGGGCTTGATCAGCCCCATTTCGGCGCTGACGAACATCGCCTCGAAGAACTGCGCCATGGGGGAGTGGCGGAAGGGGTCTGAGAAGTCGAATCCGGCGTTCGAGAGCAGCGCGACACGGCTGCCACCCTGGTGCAGCGCAGCCAGTAACTCGACGGTGCCTGGCTCGACGCTGATCCAGCTCCGGATGTCGGCAGCCCACAGTTGCTGCAGCTGCGCGGGCGACCACTCGACCCCGGCGTCGCGGGCAATGAGGCTCCAATACTCACGGGGAAGCGTGACGCCCTGATCGAGATCTTCCCGGTAGCGGTCGTACAGTTCCCAGAATTCGGCGGGGTCAAGTCCCGAGATGGCGACGAGCGCTCGGCGGTCTGCTTCGCTCTGGGAAACCGAGATCACCTCCCCGTAATCGAAGACGACGACGCGGTCGCGGATTCGGATGTTCACGTCTCCAAACTATCGTTGCCGCATGACCCGTGAGACTCGCGCTTTCTTCGCTTCGGCCGACGCCGCACGCTGGATCGCGGTCCCCGGCGATGGCGACGATAAGTACTCCCGCGGCGTGGTCGGCTTCGTGACCGGCTCGGCGCTCTACCCAGGAGCCGCAGTGCTCGGCGTCGAAGCGGCAGCGCGCACCGGAGTCGGCATGATCCGCTATCTCGGGGCCGGCCGTCCGACCCGACTCGTGCTGCAACGCCGGCCCGAGGCCGTCAGCGTGAACGGTCGGGTGCAGGCCTGGGTACTCGGCTCCGGACAGGATCCCGCGAAGTTGGATGACGCCACGCGGGAGATTCTCGACTCGGCCCTCGCCCAAAAGGTGCCGACCGTGCTCGACGGCGGCGCGCTGTCGAGACGCGCGGATGCTGCGGGTCCCGTGCTCCTCACCCCGCACGCTCGCGAACTGAGCCGCCTGATCGAATGGGAGCTTCCCGAGATCCTTGCCAACCCGGAATCCGCCGCCCGCAGCGCGGCCGCCGAGTTTGACGCCACCGTGCTGCTCAAGGGGCACACCACGCACGTTGCCAGTCCGGACGGTACGTTCCTTCGCGTGCGCTCCGCGCCCACCTGGCTGGCGACCGCGGGGGCGGGGGATGCGCTGGCCGGGATCCTCGGTGCCCTGCTCGC
>JAYWDH010000244.1:0-8596 GCA_043779945.1 Microbacteriaceae bacterium | reverse complement strand
CAGGCAGCGGATGCCGCCCAAGCCCACGGCGCCGAGGGTGCTGCGGCGATCAAAGCGGCCATCCAGAAGATCGTCGACCACAACCTCGCGGTGGGCTTTGGCCACAGCGCCACGCTCGCTCTCGCTGTGAGCGCGATCTTTGCGATCGCGGCGTTCGTCCTGGTGTTTGCGTTGCCGAGGCGGATCTCGCGGGGCTACGAAGCTCCCGCAAGTGCCCCCGCCGAAGCTCCCGCAGCTGCGCCAGCGGACGCTCTCGCCGACGTTCCCGCGGACACCACGGGCGCTTCCAGCCGCTGAGCGCGGTCGAGAGGCCGGTCCCGCGCCTTCGGGTGCGCGGATCGGCCTCTCCTCGTGGTGCGACCGGGCACCCGCTGTCGGTCCAACTCGCGCCGTCCCGGGGTACCCCGAACTGTCGGGAACGGCCGAACAAGTCGCGCATGAGCCATACCCTGTAACCATGGCGAAACGCGTGGTGGTGACCGGAGCAAGCTCGGGGATCGGGGAGGCGACGGCGCGACTCTTCGCGTCACGTGGCTGGGACGTTGTCGGGGTCGCCCGCCGAGCGGACAAGCTGCAAGCGCTCGCGGAGGGCACCGGCATCCTCACCATCGTCGCCGACCTCACGGTGCCGGCCGACGTCGAGCGGGTGCGCGATGAGCTCGGCGCTCTCGGTCCGCTCCACGGCCTCGTCAACAACGCGGGCGGCGCCTTCGGGTTGGCCAGCGTCGAGCATTCTGACGTCGAAGACTGGCGCCGCATGTTCGACATCAACGTGCTCGGCACGCAGCGCATGATTGCTGCCCTGCTGCCGCTGCTGCGGGACGGGGCTCGGGATGCCGGATCCGCCGACATCATGACCGTCACCTCGATCGCCGGTCACGTGGCCTACGAGGGTGGAGCCGGCTACAACGCCGCCAAGTTCGCGGAGGCGGCACTCGTCGCGGTGCTACGGCTCGAGCTGGCAGGCGAGCCGATCCGCGTGCTCGAGATCGCGCCCGGCATGGTCAGAACGGCAGAGTTCTCGCTCACGCGGTTCAACGGCGACCAGGCGCGCGCCGACGCGGTCTACGACAATGTGCTGGAGCCGCTGGTGGCGGAGGACATCGCCGAGGCAATTGTGCACGCGATGGAGTTGCCCAGCCACGTGAACCTCGACCTGATCACCATCAAGCCGGTGGCGCAGGCGGCGCCGCACAAGGTGATCCGCGGGCCACTCACTCCGAAAGACTGAGTACTCGGGTGGGGCCAAGCCGAGTCGGCGGCGCACGGCACGATCGTGGCATGAACCTCCGGCTCGGATTCGCGTTCACCCCTGTCATGCCGCCCGAGCGAGTGCGCCCGGTCGCGTGCGCCGTGGAAGCGGCCGGGCTCGACGAACTCTGGGTCTGGGAGGACTGTTTTACCGAGAGTGGCATCGCGACTGCGGCCCTGGCGCTCGGGGCGACGGAACGGGTGAAGGTCGCCATCGGATTGTTGCCAGCCCCGCTGCGCAACGTCGCGCTCACGGCCATGGAGCTTGCCACGCTCGATCGCGCAATCCCCGGACGCCTGATCGCCGGAATCGGGCACGGGGTGCAGCCGTGGATCGAGCAGGCGGGCGCGCGCGTCGACTCTCCGGTGACGCTGCTGCGCGAGTACGCGGATGCGCTCCGCCGGCTGCTGGACGGCGAGACCGTCTCGGTAAAAGGACGCTACCTGCGCCTCGATCGGGTCGCGCTCGGCTGGCCGCCGGAGCGGAAGATCCCGCTGATGATCGGCGGGCGTGGTCCGGTGACACTGAGACTCGCGGCAGAACTCGGCGACGGTGTGCTGCTCGCCAATGCCTTGAGCGTCGACGAGATCGTCGAAGCGTCCGCCATCGCAGGCCAGGGGACGCCACTGGTGGTGACCGTCATCGCGGCCACCGGAGAAGGCGCGGCCGAACGGGTG
This sequence comes from Microbacteriaceae bacterium, assembly GCA_043779945.1. Taxonomy (GTDB): domain Bacteria; phylum Actinomycetota; class Actinomycetes; order Actinomycetales; family Microbacteriaceae; genus Lysinimonas. The sequence goes on along the minus strand of JAYWDH010000244.1, from coordinate 6,667 downwards.
GGTGCCGACCTGCTCAGCTGGCGCACGGACGCCGACCCAGGCTCCCAGCGCTACGCGATCGTCGGAGGAGACGCATTCACCATCGCGACTTTCCTGAACGAGCTCGGCGCGCTCGGCGTCACCAGTGTCGCGATCGAAGCCACCCGCGACGAACCCGACGTGGACGGCCTGATCGCGTTCCTCGGCCGCGAGGTGCGGCCGCTGCTGCACTAGTTGGAATCCACAGCGCCGACGGCATCCGCCACCAGCTCCACCGCAGAGTCGGAGAACGCAAGCTTCGGCACGAGGAAGAGCAGCACGGCGGCGATCAGGGCGCCGACGCCGCAGATCGCCCAGACGGCGATGTATGCCGCAAGTCCCGCTCCGGCGGTGCTCGAGCTGGACGTCAGACCGAGGTGCAGGATCACGCCGAAGACCGCCGAGGCGAAGGCGCCTCCGAGAGTCTTGGTGGTGTTGGTGAGTCCGGTGGCAATACCCGACTGTCCCAGGGGAGCGGCGGCGGCGGCGGCGCTCGGCAGTGCGGCGACGAGTGCGCCCGACCCGATGCCGGCGATCACCATGTTGAGCACGACCTGCCAGGGCTGATCATGGGAGACGATGAACAGCAGGTACCCGCCCGCGACGAAGAACGCGGCAACAATGAGCGCGATGCGCGGGGTGGCGCGACGTGCGAGCACCGGGAATAGCAGCGCGCCGACGATGAGCGCGATCAGGTAGGCGCCGATCAGATACGAGATCACGTCGGAGTCGAGCCCCAGCCCGTAGCCAGCTGTCGCGGGATCCGCGGCGGCGAAGGTCGAGAGTGGGATCTGCGCGCCAAGCACGCTGATCCCGAACAGGCCAGCCGTGAGCTGAACCGGCCACATGTTCGGCTTGGCCAGCATGCGCAGGTCGATGGCGGGATCCGGAGCCTTGCGCTCCTGCCGCACGAACGGGACGAACACCAACAGCCCGACCACGATCGGCACCCACACCCGCCAGCTGCCCGGGCCGTCGAGGCGCAGGAAGGTGAGCCCGCCGGTGATGAAGAGCAGCGCGAGTGTGAGCAAGATGAACCCGGTGCTGTCGAGCTTGCGACCCGGGAGTGGCGTGGACTCTGGCACGCCGAACAGGATCGCGAAGAAGACGAGCGAGACGCAGATCGCCGGGACGGCGAGGGTGATGGGGAAGTTCTCGGCGGTCCCCTTGAAGACCCGGCTGCCAGCGAGCGCGCCGACGATGGCGCCCGCCTCGAGCGCCACGACCAGGAGGCCAGCCGCGCGCCGGGTCGTCGATGCGCCGCTGCCGGAGCGGCGACCGCGGTCGAAAATCAGGGCGACCTCGAGCGGAAGCCAGACCACGTAAAAGCCCTGCAACGCGAAGGCGATGATGTAGCCGGTGAAGCTGTTCGAGGCAACCATTCCCCAGCTGGCGAGCGCGGTGACTGCCGTCGACACCAGAAGGATGCGCTTGTGGCCGAACATGTCGCCGAGCTTCGCCAGCACGGGCACGACCAGGGCGGAGAGCAGCAGCTGGGCCGCTTCCGTCCAGTTGTAGTCGGCCGGGTCGACACCGAGGTGCCCGGCGATCCTGCTCGCCAGGGGCACGTAGTAGCCCTGCAGGATCCCGCTGGTCAGCTCGACCAGGAAGAGGAATCCGACCAGACCGAAAGTCGCCGTGCGAATGGAGCCGCGATCCGCCATATCCGGATGCTAGCGGCACCGCCTCGCTGGGCTACGGTTGCTCGCGTGAGTGACGAGCGCGAGATCCTGACATACGAGCTGTTCGGACAGGCGGCGCGCGAGCTCGCCGAGACGATCGCGGCAGACAACTTTCGACCGGATGCGGTGGTTGGCATCGCCCGTGGAGGCCTCGCCCTGGCCGGCGCCTTGGGCTACGCGCTCGACCTCAAGATGCTCGGTAGCCTCAACGTCGAGTTCTACACCGGAGTCGGTACCACCCTCGAGACGCCGATCGTGTTGCCGCCGACTCTTGACCAAGAGTCACTGGCGGGCAAGTGCATCCTGCTCGTCGATGACGTCGCCGACTCCGGTCGCACGCTCAAGCTGGTCGTCGAACTGCTCCGCTCGCGCGGCAGCGAGGTGCGCACGGTCTGCCTTTACAGCAAGCCAACCACCGTCGAGGAGCCGACATACGTCTGGAAGAAGACCTCACGCTGGATCGTGTTCCCGTGGAGCGCAGAGGGTCCCGTGGTGTATCCCGAAACCGTCGCGGCTGCCGCCGCGAGCCACTCCGGGCACTGAAACGGCTGTGATCCTTCGCCCGCTCGCGGAGCTGATCGACCCGGGTTGGGCTGCCGCCCTCGAGCCAGTCGCGCCGAACATTGCTCGGATGGGCGAGTTTTTGCGTGCCGAGGTCGCGGCAGGCCGTCCGTACTTGCCCGCGGGTAACCGGGTGCTTCGCGCTTTCGAGGCGCCTCTTGCCGAGGTGCGGGTGCTCGTCGTCGGGCAGGACCCGTACCCGACGCCCGGGCATCCGGTCGGCCTGTCGTTCTCGGTCGACCCCCGGGTGCGCCCGGTGCCGCGCAGCCTGCAGAACATCTACCGCGAACTGCGTGACGATCTCAGCCTCGCGACCCCTGCCGACGGTGACCTCACCCCGTGGGTGCGGCAGGGTGTCATGCTGCTGAACAGGGTGCTTACGGTGCGCTCCGGCGTCTCGGGCTCGCATCGCGGCGAAGGTTGGGAGCAGGTGACCGAGCACGCCATCCGAGCGCTGGTCGACCGCGGCGGACCGCTCGTCGCGATCCTGTGGGGGAGAGATGCCGGCACCCTGCGGCCGCTGTTCAACGATATCCCGATCATCGCGTCGGCGCATCCGAGCCCGCTCTCGGCAGGTGGCGGATTCTTCGGCTCGCGTCCGTTCAGCCGCACCAACGCTTTGCTGACCGCGGCTGGCGCGACACCCGTGGACTGGAGCCTCGGCGCGGGCACTCCAGCTTAGAATCAGCGCACCGGTCGTGCAGAGGGAAGTCGAAGAGAGGGCGCATGCTCGAAGAGGAATACAACCCGCCCCGCAAGCTCCCGACCCATCTGCGCGCGCTGCCGCCCGAGCAGCCAGCGTTCGCGTTCGAGATCCGCCAAGCCACCAGCCGCGACATTCCGGACATGCTCGAGATCTACAACCACTACGTCGCCAACAGTACGGTGACCTTCGACGAGGATGCCTTGACCCTCAAGGAAATGCGCGGCAAGTTCCGGCACGTTGTCGATGATCTGCACTACCCGTGGCTGGTCGCCGTCTCGCCCAGCGGAATGGTCTTTGGCTACACCTACGTGACTCCATGGAAGCAGAAGGCGGCGTATCGGTTCACCGTCGAAGACTCGATCTACCTGAGTCCGGCCGCGACCGGCAAGGGCATCGGCAAGGCTCTGATGGCCCGAATGCTCGAGGACTCCGCCGAGGCGGGGATCAAGGAGGTCATCGCCGTCATCGCCGATCAGGGCGCCGAGGCGTCGATCGCCATGCATGAGAGATTCGGCTTCAAGGAGATCGGACACATGGGCAAAGTAGGGTTCAAGTTCGGGCGCTGGTTGGGCACGGTGCTGATGCAGAAGAGCCTGAAGAAGCCGAGGCGGGAGCACAAGTGACCGGTCCTGTTCTTCAACTCCGGCTCGTTCTCGAGACCGAGGACTTGGATGCTGCGCTCGCCTTCTACCGCGATGCGCTTGGCTTACCCGAGCTCGAGTCCTACGAGGGCGACGGCGGAGCCCGAGTCGCGATCCTCGACATACCGAGCGCGACGCTGGAACTCGCCAACGCGGCCCAGTTGGCGATGATCGACCAGGTTGAGGTCGGGCTGGCGGTCGCGCATCCGTTCCCCTTGAGAGTGCGAGTGGCCTTCGAGGTCGCGGATGTCGACGCCACGACGGCAGCGCTGCTGTCGGCTGGCGCCGATCCGGTGGCACTGCCCACCCGGACCCCTTGGAACTCGCTCAACTCTCGTGTGGAGGGTCCCGACGGCTTGCAGCTCACGGTCTTCCAGGAGCTGGGCGACGACTAGTTGTCGAGGCGCAGGACCAGCTCGTTGATTTCAACTCCGAGTCGAGGCGCCATGACTCGCTCGGTGGCGACCATCCCGAATCCGACTCGCTCGAGGACGCGCCGTGACCTTCGGTTGCCCGACGCCACGCGCCCCCAAAGCGGACGCTCCACCACCTCGGCGATGAGCAGCCTCAGCGCCGCGGTCGCGATCCCGAGCCCCCAAAGCTCGCGCTCGATCCAGTAACCGACCTGGCGCTCGCCGCTGATGAGGAAGCTCACCGCGTAGCCGGCGAACTCGCCGTCGCACTCGATTGCCCGGCTGATGACGGTGGCGTCGCCGCGGATCCGCTGCCAGTGCTGCTCGAAGCCGGCCCGGTCGCCCGGCGCGCGGGGGAGCAGCGGGATCATGTCGGCCCCCACGACGTCGGACTCCAGAAGAAACAGCCGTTCGAAGTCGCCATCCCGCAGTGGGCGCAGGGTAACAGGGGGCATAGGCCGAACTTACCGCCTCCGCGAAAGTACAGATATCTGCGTACTCTCACTCCCGAAAGTGGCCTGCAGCGCGTACTTTCGCCGCTGTGGTTGCTCAGCCGTGCGGTGTCGCCTTCTGCATGATGAAGAAGCCGAGCACCCCGGCGAGTGCGGTCGGGATCAGGAACCACGAGGCGATTTCGAGGGGACTGGCCGCGGCGAGCGCGGCTCCGAGGCCGGGCCACCGGTTCGTGAAGGTCAGCACGAAGCCGGTGACGATGAGCAGTGTCGCCAGGCTGGCGAAGAAGACGATCATTCCTGTCGCTTTCCACCGCAGGTAGATGACGCCGAGCGCCGAGCCAAGGAACAGAAAGAACAGCAGGGCGATGAACACCACGAGCAACCTCTGCCACCATTCCTCCCCGTAGTAGACCGGGGCGAACATTGCCCCGCCGAGACCCCACCCGCCAGTCGCCCTCTCGATCAGGCCGAGGATCGTAATCCCGACCGAGTACATGGTCGCGAGCAGAACGAAGGTGACCGAACTGCCCAACCAGTAATCGCGGCGGGTGACGCCGAGCCCAAGCGCGAAGGGGAACGTGATGTTAATGCTCTGGATCGCCACCACCATCATGTAGATGAAAATGTAGAAAGAGGCGCCACTGTACGAGAACCCTTCGCGCGCATCGCGCGCGTCTCGACCACCCGTGTTGATGCCGATGAGCAGCAAGACGGCGATGTTGCCGAGAAAGATGAAGCCCAGGATCATCCAGGGCAGAATCACCGGGGTCCAGGGATTGCCGAGCTGCAACCGCACCACGTTGGCGATGCGACCGAACGGAGTGCCGCCGTAGCGGCGAGGCGGGGCAGCGGCCCCCAGGTGGGTGGTGGCGGTGGTGGCGGTCATGCGATGGCCTCGCCTTCAGCAGTAGTTTCGGGGTTCGCAGGGCTGGATGTCGCCGAGCCGGAGGTCGTCAGCCGCACGATCAGCGTCTGCAACGACACCGGCTCGCACTTCAGCCCGGCCGCGATCGCCGCGGAGCGGCCTGACGCATCGAGTTCGGAGACCGTTGCCGAAGCGAGTCCGCCGATCGAAGTGCGATAGATGAGGGTGCGGCCGGCCACGAACGCATCGACCGCGGCACACGCGCCCACGACATCCGTCGCCGCACCGCGCAACTCGTCGGCGTCGCGATCGACGATGAGCTTGCCGTCGTCGATCACGAGTACGTGCTCAAGCAGGTTGCTGACCTCGTCGATCAGGTGCGTCGAGAGCACGACCGTGCGCGGATGCTCGGCGTAGTCCGCGAGCAGACGGTCGTAGAACAGTTGCCGCGCGACAGCGTCGAGGCCGAGGTACGGCTCATCGAAGAAGGTCAGCGGCGCCCGGGAGGCAAGGCCGACAATGACGCCGACGGCCGACTGCTGACCGCGAGACAGCTTCTTCATACGACGGTTCATCGGCACGCGGAAATCGCTGATCAGCTGTTCGGCGAACTCCTGGTCCCAGTTCTGGAAGAACCAGCGCGCTGAGCGGAAAACATGCTTGGCGCGGAAGTCGTCGGGGTAGCGCTGGCTCTCCTTGATGAAGGCTGTGCGCTCGAGCGCGCTCGCATTCTCGACCGGACTCACGCCGAACAGGCGGATGTCGCCCGAACTCGCGAAGTCTTGTCCAGTGAGCAATTGCATGAGCGTCGTCTTGCCGGCACCGTTGCGGCCCAGGAGGCCATAGATGCGATCTGGTTGGAGGGAGAACGACACGTCGGACACTGCCTGCACTCGGTTGGATCTACTGCCGAAGTGCTTGCTGAGGTGCGAGACCTCGATCAGGAGATTGGGAGCTGAGCTGGTCATGACGCGTGCGCCCTCCTGATCGGCGGTGCTTTTCGAACCATCTCGGCGACCTCGTCACTTGAGATCCCGATTTTGGCGGCCTCGGCGAGCAGGGGAGCGAGGTACTGGTCCCGGAAATGATCGCGGCGCTTGGCCACGAGTCGGGCGCGGGCGCCCTCGGCGACGAACATGCCGATGCCTCTCTTCTTGTAGAGGATCCCCTCGTCAACGAGCAGGTTCACGCCTTTTCCGACTGTGGCCGGGTTGATTCGGTGGAACATGGCGAACTCGTTCGTCGAGGGGATCTGGGTCTCCTCGAGGAGCACGCCCGCGATGATCTCGTTTTCGATCTGCTCAGCGATCTGCTGGAAGATCGAAC
>JAYWDH010000243.1:0-8645 GCA_043779945.1 Microbacteriaceae bacterium | reverse complement strand
GTGTCCGGCTGCCGGCACACTTGACCGCAACGGGGCGTGCGTTCCTGGCCGGGATGCCTCCATCGCAGGTGACGGCGCTGTACCCGCATGACGCGGATCTAGTACAGCGCGCCGGCCGTGGGCCCAGAACTCGTCCGGAGTTAGACGGAATCTTGAGCTGTTGCATTCGCGACGGCTGGGCGACGGAAGTGGATGAGATTACTGCCGGATACAGCTCCGTCGGCGCCGCGTCGTACGACTCGAACAAATATCCGATTGCCGCCTTGGGGCTCACTTATCGTGCGAGTTCCGTCAGCGAAGCTGCTCAAATAGATCTCGGCAACGCCGTGAGGGCTGCGGCCGATGCGCTTACCTCGCGGTTGATCTCGCGGTGAACTGCTCAGTTCGGAGAGGAAGAGGAAACCGTTCTTCCGATGACGAAGCGCTCTCGCGATAACGAAGCGTTCTCCGAAGGATCCGTCACCCCGCTGCACCATCGCCGACGTCACGGCTCGGGCGTGTTTTGGGCCCTCGAGCTCGTGGAGGACCGCGCCACCCGTCAGCCTCTGCTCGTCCTCAAGATTCGCGATCCTGTGCCCGCACGAAGTCGATCTGCTCGACTGGGCGGCCTGGCCAGCTGAGGGTGGTCGCCACGTCAGGTGACGTTGCGATAGACCGACCATGCGCGACGACGTGGGTCGGGTGCGTCTGGCGACGGATGACGTCGAACGGATTCGCGGCAGGATGCACCACGAAGCTGGCCGGCCGGCCAGCTTCGATCCCGTAGCTCTCCCCTAGCCCGAGCACATCCGCCGCGCGGTCGGTGACCATTCGGAAGCACTCTGCAACCTCACTGGGTGAGGTCAGCTGGGTCGCATTCGCACCGACATACGCGACGAGCACCGGATCGGCGGTACCCATCGGGTACCACGGATCCATGATGTCGTCACTGCCGAACGCCACATTGACCCCTGCAGCGAGCATTTCCTTGACCTGGGTGAGGCCGCGACGCTTCGGATACGAGTCGAACCGACCCTGCAGGTGAAGGTTGACGACCGGATTGCAGACCAGGTTGATCCCCGAGCGGGCGATGATGCGTTGGAGCTTGAAGCTGTACGCCGCGTTGTAAGAGCCCATCGCTGTGGTGTGGCTCGCCGTTACCCGATCGCGCAGGCCGGTGCGGTGCGCCTGGGTGGCGAGCACCTCCACGAACCGCGACTGCTCATCATCGATCTCGTCGCAGTGCGCGTCGACGCGAAGCCCGTAACGCTCCGCAATGTCGATGGCGATCTCGACCGAGCGCACTCCGTCTTCCCTGGTGTCCTCGAAGTGCGGGATGGCGCCGATGACATCCACCCCTCGGCGCGCTGCTTCCTCGAGCAGCTGCGCGCCCCCGGGAAAGGAGCAGATTCCTTCTTGCGGGAAGGCGACCAACTGGAGGTCGATCACATCCCTGACGCGGTCTCTCACCTCGAGGAGCGCGTCGAGTGCGACCAGCTCGGGGTCGGTGATGTCGACATGGCTTCGCACGTACAGCGTTCCGTTCGCTGCGTACCAGCGAAGCACTTCCTCAGCACGAGATACGACGTCTTCACGGGTCAGCAGGGGTTTGCGCTCCGCCCACCGGGCAATACCCTCCCAGAGCGTTCCGCTCTCGTTCCAACTGGGTTCGCCTGCGGTGAGCGCTGCATCGAGGTGCACATGCGGTTCGACGAATGGTGCACTGACAAGCGATCCACCAGCATCGATAACCTCGCGTGCGTTGGGCGCTACATCCGAAGAGGGAACGATCGCCGCGAAGCGGCCTCCCGTCACGTGGAGGTCCACGGTGCCCTCGCGGTCGGCGAGCTTGGCCTTTCGAACGACAAGATCGATCATTTGGCCGACTTCGCAGCGGCTGCCATCAGGCACATTATTTCGTACGCCACGGTCGCGGCGGCGAGGGCGGTCACTTCGGCGTGGTCGTACGCAGGGCTGACCTCGACCACGTCGGCGGCCACCAGTCGCTCTCCGGAGATGCCACGCAGCATCGCGAGTAGCTCGCGTGAGGTGAAGCCACCGATTTCTGGCGTGCCGGTTCCCGGAGCGAAGGCGGGATCGAGCACGTCGATGTCGACGGACAGGTACAGCGGGGCATTCCCGATCCGGTCGCGTACGCGGCGGACGACCTCGTCGACGCCGAGCCGATCGAAGTCGGTTGCACGAATCGTGGAAAAGCCGAAGCCGCGGTCATCCACGAGGTCCGTCGCGTCGTAGAGCGGCCCCCGGATGCCGACATGAACCGATGAATCCTGAAGCAGCAGTCCTTCTTCGAACGCGCGCCGGAACACGGTGCCGTGTGTGCGATCCGCCCCGAAATAGCTGTCCCAGGTGTCCAGATGGGCATCAAAGTGGATGAGTGCCACCGGCCCGTGCTGCCGGGCAACTGCGCGCAGCGTTCCGAGCACTATCGTGTGGTCGCCGCCGAGGGTGACGAGCTTCTGTCCGCCGCTGATCAGCCCGGTCGCCGTTTCATCGATCTGCTGCAGGGCTTCGTCGATGTCGAACGGATTGCAGGGAACGTCTCCTGCGTCGACCGCCTGCAGCACGCGGAATGGTGCGACATTCAGCTCGGGGTTGAACGCGGGCCGCAGGTTTCTGGACGCCTGCCGAATAGCGGACGGGCCGAACCTGGCACCCGGCCGGAAGGAGACGCCGCCGTCGAACGGTACGCCGAGCACCGCGACGTCGTAGCTGGCGACCTCGTCGATGCGCGGTAGTCTCGCGAACGTTGACGCTCCTGCATAGCGAGGGATCTTGGTGCCGTCTGCCGGTCCGATGATGTTCTGTTCGTCCATAGCTGTTCTTAGATTTCTGGTTGGGGAAAGACGCGCGGAGTGAGATCGAGGGAGCGAGTGTGCTTGGCGACATCCTGCGCTGTCGTCACCCAAACGTCGCCGGACTCGGTCATTCTGGTAATCAATGTCTCAAGCACGCGCAACCGGCTCAGTCGCCCGCTCAGAAACGGATGCGCAGTAATCGCAAAACAGCCGCCCACCTCGCGCGACTCGACCAGTTCGGCACTCCACATCGCCAGAGCCTTCGCCGGATCCTCGATAAGCCCGGAACCGAAAACGTCGGGGAGGTAGGCGTACTGTTCCCAATCGTCCAGCGACCAGGAGACCGGGATCTCGACGATGGAGCGCGCACCGTGAGTCGTTGACTCGGCGAGTTCATAGGGGACGTCCGAGTCCATCAGGCTCGAGTCGTAGAGAAAGCCGCGGTCCAGGAGCAATCCCGCCGTCGAATAGGTCGTCTCCCACATCGGCGCGCGGTATCCGACCGGGCGGATGCCGGCGACGCGTTCCAGTGCGTCGAGGCCCCGATCGAGCACATCCGCTTCCTGCTGCTCCGTCATCCCCTGAATGGCCTCGTGCAGGTAGCCGTGGTGCGCCAGTTCGTGCCCTTCGTCGCGCACCCTTCGCACCAGCTCCGGATACCGTTCGGCTGTATACCCGGGACAGAAGAAAGTCGCTCTCAGCTCCAGGCGTTTCAGCATCGCCAGAATTCGCGGCATCCCGGTAACGGCGCCATAGGCCTGGTGCGACATAACCGACAGCCGGGTGTGGCTCTCGGGATTGATGGTGAGAACAACGGACTCGTCGTCCATGTCGAAGCCGAGCGTTACCGCCGAGCGGAAGCCCGAGGGCCACTCGATCGGATCAGCAGGCCGGGTCGCGTCGTGACCGGCCTCCCTCACCTGGTCACCAGCTGCGCCGACGCGGCGTTCCGCACGACGACCAGACCGATCCAGTACGCCACGCCTGCGACGACCGCTCCCGCGAGCCACGACAAGTCGATGCCGCCAAGCGCTGTCGCCGCCGGGCCCTGCAACCAGGTCGGGACCGCGTACTCGAAGCTCCAGGTTGCGACGATACCGAGGACGAACGCGAGAATCGCGTTCCAGGAGACGTCAGGGAGCGGCCCGGTCTTGGGCGGCTGAAACAGCGCCGGTACATCGATCTCACCCTTCTTCACTCCGTAGAAGTGGATGAGCATGATGGTCGCCCACGGCGCGACCCAGGTCACTAGACCGCTCAGCCAGCCGTCCAGTGCCGACGCGAAGTCGCCGTTGATGATGAGGTAAATGTTGAACGCAAGCGCAAGTACACCGACGCCATAGCTCAGCTTTCTGCGGTCGATCTTCCAATCGAGCGTGAGCGCCGAGAGGCTGCACGAATAGATGTTCAAGACGTTCGTTGCGATGGGTCCGTGGATCACGAGGAAGATCACAGGAATCGCCAGGAAGCCGAACGCATCCACCACCAGCTGGCCGGGGTCAACCTTCTGGGAGATCGTCGCGAGCGTGGCACCGAAAGTGCCAAGCCAGACAGTCGGGATGAACTGTCCGAGCACACTGCCGAAGTACAGTTTGACGGGAGAGACCGACCGAGCAACGAATCGCGAGTAGTCGGAGGCGTAGGCGAACCACGTGATTCCCCACCCGATGCCAATCGCTGTCATCAGGGTCGTGCCCGAACTCCACAGCGCGACGCCGTGCAGCCCAGCACCGCTGTAGTTCCAGTGGACGCCGGAACTGGTCCACGCGACCACTGTCATCGTGGCGAGGACGACGAGAGTAATCGGAACAGTCCACCGCTCGAATCGGGCGATCGCGCGGAATCCCACGGCCGCCAACCACACCTGGAGTCCCATGATGATCACTGCCACGATTATTTTGAAGATCAGTCCACCATCGAAGCCCAGCTTCGCGAACAGTGCAACGACGAGATCGAGAATGATCCAGGTGTTGATCGCGCACCAGCCGACAGCCAGCAGGCCCTGAAGCAGGGCGGGGAAGTACGCGCCTCGTCGGCCGAATGCGCTTCGCGACAACACCATTTGGCTGACGGCGGTGCGCTGGCCCATCAGCACGAAGAAGCCGAAGACGGCCATGCCGATGATGTTGCCCCCCACCAGGATGAGAACCGTCTGAAGCAGGCTGAGTCCGAGATTGATGCCGAGCGCGCCGAGCACCCAGTTGATTGGCGCGACATTCGCACCGCACCAGATCCAGAATTGGTGCGAAACCGTCGAGGTCCGGGCGTTTTCAGGGATCGGTACGAGCGAGTGCTCGACAGACTCCGTTGTTTGTAGATCATCTTTGATCAGCGACACGGATCCTCCAAGGGTTTCGGGCGTGGTCAATAATGATGTAGACATGAACGATAAGTCAACGTCCCTAGTTCTATTTGTAAAGTGAGCGAAAAGGCGGCACCGACCACGGATACCGTTCTTGACTGTGCAGCAGTGCGACGTTCGCCCATCGCTGCCACCTGAGCGGAGACGATCATGAGTGCAGCCACCGACGCGAGTCCCGCCGCGGATGCGGAGCACGTCGGCAATCGCATCCGACAGCTTCGTCAGTCGAAAGATCTCTCATCGAAGCAACTGGCAGCACGAGCCGGACTCACCGCTTCGTACATCAGCCGAATGGAGAACGGCAAGGTAAGCCCCACCGTCGCCACCCTCGGCAAAGTGGTGCAAGCCATGGGTGAATCGTTCGCGACCCTCTTCGGCGACGCGCAAGCCGAAGGTCCGGTGGTTCGTGCGCAAGACCGCCACCCACTGCACAGCCAGGGGGTCGACGACTATCGAGTCACTCCCGCCTGGGCGTCGCGCCTAGTCGTCGTGGAGTCCGTGATTCAGCCCGGGCAGGCCAGTGGAGCGCAGCCTCACACGCATCCCGGTGACGAGGAGTGTGTGCTCGTTCTCGACGGCCAGCTGACCGTGTGGCTGGAGCAGAGTGAGCATCTGCTCAACCCTGGCGACTCGGCGACCTTCCTGTGCCGGCTCCCGCACCGCTGGCGGAACTCCGGCAAAGCGGCCAGCCGCGTTCTCTGGGTCATTACTCCAGCCATCTACTAGCGTCCCTCTCATCATCGAACACGAGCCCGGAACCATGGCTGGCGCTCTGAAGTGACAACATCTGTCCGGCCCCCTCGTGCATTCCCGAACCCCTGAAAGGCATGGCCTCCATGACGTTTACGCTTGGCATCGTCGGCGCAGGACAGTTTTCTGCGCACTTCGCGTCACTTTTTCAGCGACACCCCGGCATCTCCGACGTCTATGTGACCGACCTCGTAGAGGGGCGCGCCGCAAGTCTGGTCGCCGAACTTTCGCTGGCAGGCATGCACTCGAGCTTTGACGAGATGCTCGCGGACCCGAACATCGACGCGGTAGCAATCTTCACGCAGCGATGGACCCACGGCCCCCTCGTGCTTCGAGCCCTCCGAGCCGGCAAACATGTGTACTCTGCCGTGCCGATGGCCGTCGCTCAGGAAGAGATCGAAGCAATCATCGAGGTCGTCAAGGCGACGCGTCTCGTCTACATGATGGGCGAAACGAGCTACTACAACCCTGCGACGGTTTACGCCCGAAAGCGCAACAGGGATGGAGCATTCGGTCGAGTTTTCTACGCCGAAGGGGACTACTTGCACGACATGGACCTCGGCTTCTACGACGCCTACAAGTACAGCGGCGGCAGCGAATGGCGTGCGACTGCGAGCTATCCGCCCATGTGGTACCCGACACATTCGATCGGGGGTGTGCTCGGGGCAATCGATGGCCACGCAGTGAGCGTGAGCTGCATCGGCGTGCACGACGAGCGCCACGATGGGGTCTTTGACCGGGACATCAGCATGTTTGACAACGACTTCTCCAACATGACGGCTCTGTTTGAGCTTTCGGGTGGAGGCTCAATGCGAATCAACGAGTTCCGACGGGTCGGGTATCCGTCCCACATCCGCGAAAGCCGGTTTCGGTTCTTCGGTACGGAGGGCTCGTTCGAGCAACTCGCGACCACCTCACTTTGGCAGGATAAACGGGGAGTGGAAGACGTGTCTGCGATGCTCACGACTCGTGCGACCTTGGGTCAGGATGACCCGCTGTTGAAGGACGTCGCGCCGGCACTCCGCGACGCATTCGTGTCAGGTCATGCGCCCGTGCATGACGAGGACACCAAGCGCTTGCCCTCAACGTTCGAGCACGCTCCGAATGGCCATGAAGGCAGCCATCAGCTCCTTGCGGACGATTTCGTTCGAGCTGTTAGTCAGGGTTCTCTGCCCTCCGTAAATGCTTGGGTCGCTGCACGGTTCACCCTTCCCGGACTAGTTGCGCAAGAGTCGGCTCGTCGAGGCGGCGAGCGCCTGCCGGTGCCCGACTTGGGTGAGCCGCCAAGCGAACTTTCGGGGACCGACTACTCGTCAGGCTCAGCACGGGTCGGATGAACCGAGCCCACCGGCGTCTCACCGGGTCGGATCGCTCGGGATGTCGGGACCCTGGGCCCTGTGTTGCTGGCTTTCTCCTCCCGGGAGCCACCACGTGGTCACACGCAAGCCAGCGACGTGTCCGAGTCAGCAGCTGGAGCAACTCAGATGTCACGCCTCCCCCAGCCGACCGACTCCTCGAATAAGTTGGTGACGTGCATCGGTCCCGCAGCTATCGTGACGGCAAGCTGACTGACTCCGACTTTGGCCTCGATCAGATCTCCGAGCACCTGGAGACCGGATGCGTCGTCTGGGTGGATCTGGTCAGTCCCGATCGCGGCACACTGGACGTCCTGGCCGTGGAGTTAGGTCTTCACGAGCTCGCCGTGGAGGACGCAATCAACTTGCGACAGCGACCGAAGTTGGACCGTTATCCCGACCATCTCTTTTTATCGGCATATGCCACTCGTTTCGATGTCGAGACGGCCAAGATCACGGTCAACGAGATCGCGGCGTTTATCACGGAACGCACCTTGATTACGATTCGTCGCGACGAGTCCATCCCCATCGACGACGTGATCGCTCGCTGGGATGATGCGCCGGAGTTGGCGCAGTCCGGGGTGCCATTTCTGGTCCACGGCGTGCTGGATTTTCTGGTTGACGGGCACTTCGACGCAGTGCAGCAACTGGATGAGCAGATTGAAGATCTCGCGAGTCAACTATTCCTGACCAAGGTCAATCAGGAGGCGATCCAGGAGCGCTCTTTCGAGTTGCGGCAAAGCCTGGTGCTGCTGCGGCGTGTGGTCCTCCCGATGCGTGAAGTCCTGAACACCTTCCTGCGCCGCGATCTCCACATCGTGGACGAAAACATTGGCTTCTACTTTCAAGACGTCTACGACCATGTGCTGCGCGCCAGCGAGTGGACCGAGACCCTTCGTGATCTCGTGACCAGCATGTTGGAGACGAATCTCGCTATTCAGGGCAATCGCCTGAACGTCATCACGAAGAAGGTCACCGGTTATGCGGCTATCATCGCCGTGCCCACGGCGGTGACCGGGTTCTACGGCCAGAATGTCCCCTACCCGGGGTTCGGGCAGATTCCGGGTCTCGTTAGCTCCGTCGCTCTCATCGTCGGATTGTCGGCTCTGCTCTTCGTGCTGTTCAAACGCAACGACTGGATCTAGAAGAATCCGCGGCAGGTTCCCTCATTGCCTTCAGTCGTTGGCGCCGCCCACGGGGTCATCGATCAGGATGCTCAGCCCGCCGGCTGGCAGCACACTCCGTCGGCGACTTCCTCTTGACGGTCTGCCCCGAGCAGGTCGGGAGCCGCGAGGTTCGCACTCGCGGCTCCCGCAAGAAGAAGCACGCCGCGAAGGCGACGGCCTGACGCGGCGAACCCATTCGGCAGGCAGCACGGCA
>JAYWDH010000242.1:0-8688 GCA_043779945.1 Microbacteriaceae bacterium | reverse complement strand
GATCGCTGACCTCGGTCGGGGTGATGCTTTCTTCACCGCAGCCCTGGCTCGCGGGCGTCGCATCGAAGGTGTCATCGGGTGAGCTCTCCGTTGGAGCAGCGGCGGCGATTCAGAGTGGACTCGGCGCGCCGTCTCCGACCGTTGCTGCTGACGACCTCGCGGATGCCGCACAGGGTCTAGTGAAGATGTGCGGTGATTTGCCCCCCGAGAAGGTGGCGCGGTGGGCCCGCGAGTTGCGTGACGAACTCGATCAGAATGGGGTCGCGGATCGTGAAGCCAATCTGCGCGCCAAGCGGTTCTTGCGACTGATCCCTCAATCCGACGGCATGACCCGAATCACCGGCCTACTCGATCCCGAGTCGGCGGCACTGGTCACTGACGCGGTCGACGCTGTCACCGCCCCGCGTCGGGGTGGGCCACGATTCGTTGACCCGGCGGCGGCTGCACGCGCCAAGGCAATCGTGCGCGACGAACGAACCACCGGGCAACTCTCCTTGGATGTCCTGGTTGAGATGGTGCGGATCGCCGCCTCCGCAGACACCGGCCGCGTGTTCGGGGTGCGGCAGCCCGCGGTGCGGGTGCACGTCGCCGCCTCCGACCTCCAGCGAGGCGCAGGCACCGCGCACCTCGAAGGGCAGACCGCGGCGGTCTCTGTTCAGACAGCCGAACGGATCGCCTGCTCGCAGGGAGCGATCGCGATCGAGTTCGCTGACGACGGATCCGCACTTCGCCTCGGAAGGCACAGGCGCACCTTCACCGACAAGCAAAAGCTCATTCTCGCGGCAATCTGGGGTGGATGCGCCGCTCCCGACTGCGAACGGCCGCCATCGTGGACTGAGGCTCATCACATCGACGAATGGCACCGAGACCACGGCTCGACCGACGTCCAGGCCGGCATACTTCTTTGCCGCCACCACCATTTACTCGTGCACAACAACGGCTGGCGGGTTCGACGAGCTGGCACCGACTACTTGCTCGATCCACCGCGCGGCGACGAACTACATCGCCAGCCGCTCCCCCTCAGCCCGAAGAATCCTGTTTACCGGCGTGCCGTCGGCCTCGGCCTGGTGCGCGGGCGAACTGCGGAGACCTCGCCGTCAGCTTCAGCTCTGGTTGAGTTTCGGCCGCTGTTGATCGAATAATGCATGCCGCGCAAATGCCGGCGTCAGGAGCCGGGAATACGGTTGCTGCGCGGACCTTCCCCTGGGCTCCGAGAGTTCGGCGGTTGCGCAGCACGGGCACTGTCCTGTATTCATCAGGTACAGCAGCTCTTCACAGACCTGAGAGGCAAGACATGGCGAACACACGCACAGCGGAGCAGCGCATCCGGCGCCTTCGTCCCTACAACCTCGTGGCCGGTTCCCTGCACCTCGTCCAGGCTGCCGTCTTCGCGTTCATCCTCACCCGGCTGACCGCTCAAGTAACTTTCGGGGTCACCGCTGACTATCTGGCCGGCGCACCGGGCATGCCGATCCCGCCCGAGCGAGTCCACCTGTTCGCGGTCAACGTCGGTGCTGGAGTGGTCGCGTTCCTCGCGTTGTCGGCGCTGTTCCACTTCGTGATCGCCTCGCCCGCCTTCTTCGGTCGCTACTCTGCGGGCCTGCGATCAGGTCACAACTACTTCCGATGGGTCGAATACTCGCTCAGCTCGTCGATCATGATCTGGCTGATCGCCCAGACCACCGGCATCACGGATATCGCGGCACTGTTCGCCATCTTCGGCGCCAACGCCGCGATGATCGGCTTCGGGGCACTGCAGGAGAAGTACGAAAAGCCCGGCAGCGGCAACTTCCTGCCGTTCATCATGGGCTCCATGGTGGGTGCGGTCCCGTGGATCGTGATCCTGATCTACTTCTTCTCGCCCGGATCGGCGGGCACGGTTCAGCCCCCGGCATTCGTGTACGGGATCATCATCTCGCTGTTCCTCTTCTTCAACACCTTCGCGGTCAACCAGGCTTTGCAGTATCGCCAGGTCGGGCCGTGGCGCGACTATCTCTTCGGAGAACGCGTCTACATCACGCTCAGCCTTGTCGCAAAGACGGCGTTGGCGTGGCAGGTCTTCTCCGGCGCGATCATCCCCGCGATCACCGGCTGAGCGGGCCCGGTCCGCCGCGGCCGAGGCCGAGCGCGCGCGACGCGGTGCAGTGCAGTGCAGTGCGGTGCAGTGCAGTGCAGTGCAGTGCAGTGCAGTGCAGTGCAATGCGCGCGGTTCGACGCGGTGCGGTGCGCGACTCAGCGGCGTCGCAGCAGCACGATCCCGTCGTCGAGTATGGCGTGCGTGCCGTCCGGTCCTGTTGCCTCGCGGCCACGCACCTCGGCGAGCACAACCTCCCAGCGGTCTGGTGGTAGCTCAAGCGCCGCGAGCTCGTCCGCTGGTTGCGGCATCCCCTCCGGGTGCTGATGTGCGAAGTTCGACCAGGGCGGCGGTGCCGCGTGCGACACGATCAGGAGATGTCCGTCCTGAGATACCTGCTCGGCGGCGCGGCGAAGGATCTGCGCCCGCGAGAGCGCGACCGGCGACTGCAGGAAGCAGGCCGTCACGAGGCCGTACGGCTCGGAATCCGTGCGGCTCTCCAAGTCGCCAGCGACGAAGCGGATGCGCTCCGGGGCGAGCCCGAGCGCGTCAGCTGCCGCACGACCGCGAGAGATCGCCGACGGGGAGATGTCGACTCCCACTACCTCCCAGCCGTGCTGCGCGAGCCAGACCGCGTCACCGCCTTCGCCGCAGCCGAGGTCGAGCGCGCGGCCCGGTGTCAGCGTGGCGGCCACGTCAATGAGCGCCTGATTGGCTCGCCCCGACCACACCTTGTCGCTGCCTGCGTAACGCTGCTCCCAGAAATCCGCCGCCTCGTCCATGGTTCCATCTTCCGCCCCGGGCGGCGTGCTCGATTGCGATCGGCACCGCCCTGAGCGTGATCTCGCGGGAACTCACGGGCCTCGCGGCAGACCGGGGCTGCCGCACCATCACATGAGTACGTTTGGCTGGCGCCGCGAAAGCACCCAGCGCCAGAAGAATCTCGCGGGCCTCACAGCTGGGGTTGCGCTCGGCCGTGTCATTTTGACGCAGGATGCCGTCGGTCAGGGGCTCAAGTGTCGGTGCGAGTGCGCCATGCAGAAGCGAATGAGGAGTCAGGCATCCCGCCGCTTCACCAACACGCACCCGGCAACCAGCACCAGCACGGCCCAGCCGACCAACACCGCAAGCGACTCCCACGAATCGAGCACAACGACCCCCGCGTCCGCAGCGGTCCCGGCTGGCCCAGTGGCCGCGGCAGGCGCAGCGATCGGGTAGCTGTACAGCGCCCCGCCCGCCTCGCTCGGCAGGAAGCTCGCGACGTTGCTGGGCCAGACGGCCGAGGTCACGCGGGCCACGATCCGCAGCACGATCGGAACCACCAGCAGAAGTCCGAGCGATGTGGCGATTCCGGCGGCGCTGCTGCGCACGAGCAGGCCGATCCCGAGTGCAATCACGCCCACCACGGCCAGATAGCCGGCCCCGCCGACCAGGGCAAGCCACGCGGATCCATCCCGGAGATCCGGATGGATGTCGCGGCCCTGCAACATCGGCACGATCACCAGGGCGGCGACGACGAGCGAGAACAACGACACGACGAACGTGGTGAGGCCGAAGACGAGCGTCTTCGCGAACACCACGGGCAGCCGGGAGGGGACGGCCGCGAAGCTGGAGCGGATCATCCCGGTGGCGTACTCCCCAGTGATTACGAGGGCACCGAGCACGGCGATGACCAGCTGCGCGAAGTTGATCCCGAGGGTGGCATCCGTGATCCAGCTGGCCTGCTGGGCGGCCGCGGTCAGCGTGGCGGCCGGGGTGCTTGCGGCACTGCCCGGCCGCGTGCCCTGGGCCGCGGCGATGAGAAGCGCCAGGCCGATCGTCAGTACCACGATCAGCGCGTAGCACCAGAGGGTGGAGCGCAGGGTGCGCAGCTTGATCCACTCGGAGCGGAGAACGCCAGCGAAGCTGAGACCGGTTCCCGTGGCGATTCCGCGCCCGGCACTGCGGTTGCTGCCGGCGGTGGCGGCGTCGGTGGCGGCGGCGGCGGTGGCGTCGGTAGCGGCGTTGCCGAGTGCGGTGCTCATGCGGCGACCATCTTCCCTGCGTGGTATTCGACTTCGTCTTGGGTGAGGGCCAGGTAGGCATCCTCGAGGGAGCCAGCCACCGGGGTCAGCTCGTGCAACACGATTCCCTGCTGCGCGGCGAGTTCGCCGATTCGCGGTGCAGGGGTGCCGGAGACCTGGAGCAGATCTGAGCCGCTCGCGGTGACGGTCACGCCAGCATCCGCCAGGATGCCGGCGAATCGCTCGACGTCGGGTGTGCGCACCCGCACCACGTCGCCGGCGGCGAGTGCCTCGATGGCGGCGACCGGGGCATCCGCGATCACGCGGCCGCGGCCGAGCACGATGATGTGGTCGGCCGTCTGGGCCATCTCCGACATCAGGTGCGAGCTCAGGAAGATGGTGCGGCCCTCGCTCGCCAGGTAGCGGGTGAGCTCGCGCACCCAGATAACGCCCTCCGGGTCGAGGCCGTTGACCGGCTCGTCCAGGATCAGAACGGATGGGTCGCCGAGAAGCGCGGCCGCGATGCCGAGCCGCTGCCCCATCCCCAGGGAGAAGCCGCCGACCCGTCGACGGGCCACCGACTCGAGACCGGTCAGCGCAATAACCTCGTCGACGCGTTTGTGGCCGATCCCGTGAGTGGCGGCGAGTGCAAGGAGATGATTTTCGGCGCTGCGTCCGGTGTGCACCGCCTTCGCGTCGAGGAGGACACCAACTTCGCGCAGCGGCGCTCGGAGGTTGATGTAGTTGGCACCGTTGACCGTGACGCTGCCGTTGGTTGGGCGGTCCAGCCCGACGATCAGCCGCATCGTCGTCGACTTGCCAGCGCCGTTTGGTCCGAGGAACCCGGTCACCATCCCGGGCTTCACCGTGAAGCTAATCCCGTCAACGGCCGTCTTCTTGCCGTAACGCTTCGTCAGCCCTACTGCTTCGATCATGCGTCTGTCCTCATGCAGCCCAGACTAGGAGTGTGGGAATCGGCGGCTATCATCCCGCGGGAGTAGTTCACCTGCGCATGCCTGCGATCCCGCCGCTAGTGAGCGTCGAGCGGAAGCAGAATGTGCTTGACCGACGGGTCGGTCGCCAGGAACTTCTGCACTTCCTGGTCTTTGAACGCGGCGACTAGCTTCCTGATGTTTTCGGTGTTGGCGTACTTGGTGCCGACGGTGAGCTGCCCGGCGAAGTCGTCCGGTGCTGCGGGTGCGTAGATCTCCTTCGAGAGCGAGATCTTCGCGGCAAGGTAGTACTCGGTGTAGCCGACCGCGGCGTCGAGATCGGGCAGCGCGCGGGACTGTGCCCCGAAGTCCAGCAACGTGAACTTCAGATTCTTTGGATTCGTCGCGATGTCGGCCTGGGTCGCGCGTGCCTTGTCGATGCCCGCATTGAAAGTGATCAGGCCGGCTCGCTCGAGCAACCAGAGCCCCTGGGACTCGTTGGCGGGGTCGGAGTAGAGGGAGATTGTCGCGCCATCGGGCAGCTGAGCGACGTTGCTGTACTTGTCAGAGAACAGCCCAAAGCCCCAGCGGAATACGGGCGTTGCCGCGGTTTCAGCGAAGTCGGGGTTCGACTGTAAGACCTGACTCAGCCACAGCTTGTGCTGATACACCGTGCCGGCCACCTCGCCGTCGCTGACTGCGCGGTTGATCGTGTTGCTATCCGAGAGTCCCTTGAATGCGATCTTGATGCCGTACTTGGGGGCGACCTTCTCGGCCACGAAGTTGACGAGCGACTGTTCGGCCGCGTTGCCTTCCGCGGTGGCGACCAGAAGCGTCGCTCCGCTCACCTCGTTGGCTGACTTGGCGGGGTTCAGCAGCGGGATGCCGACTGCCGCAGCGAGACCGAGCGCCACGACAACGACGGCCGCGATCCAGGGCCATCGGCGGCGGTGCTTCAGTTCGAAGCCGTGACCGGGCTCGTTGGGGGCGGTGGACGGACGGGTAGCGATGTCACGGCTCATGGTGCTGAACTCCTTGTTGAGGTTTCGGTTGCTGAGGACAGGCGAAGAAGACGCGCGGCCGAGGCTCGGCGCGGGAGGCGCAGGCTTGACGCGGCGGCGTGCGGCGTGGTGAGGCGTACGAGGCGATCGCCGACCAGTTGCACCGTTGCGACCAGGGCGACGAGCACCAAGATCGTGGCGAGCATCACCCCGTTGTCGAAACGGTCGTAGCCGTATGTCACGGCGACGTAGCCGATACCGCCAGCGCCGATCGAACCGGCGATCGCCGAGTATTCGATCATCGCGATCGTGTTGATTGTGAGTCCGCCGATGATCGACGGGATTGCCTCGCTCAACTGCGCGGTGCGGATGATCTGGAGCGGCGACGCGCCAGAACTGCGGGCCACCCGCGTGAGCGCCAGCGGGACGCTCCGCAGCGAGTTCTCAACGATGCGCGTGAAAAACGCGATCCCGGCGATCGACATCGGCACCACCGCCGCCCGGATCCCGATGTTGGTTCCGGTGATGAAGCGCGTGAAGGGAACGATGGCCGCCATCAGAATGAGGAATGGCAGCGATCGGCCGATGCTGATCACCCAGCTGAGCACGGTGTGTGCGGCCGGGTTCTCAAACAGGCCGCCCGGCGCGAGGTTGTGGATCAGGCTGCCAAGCGGGACCCCGACGAGCACAACGATCGCCATCACGATCCCGACCATCATCAGGGTGTCGCCGAGGGCGGGTAACAGTAGGGCGGGGATCTGCCCGATCGGCACGTTGAATCCGGCATCGGTCGCGATCGTGCTCATGCCGCCACCCCGGCTCGCGCCGCATCCAGCCCGAGCAGTCGCAGTTCGGTGCCAACGAGCTCGTGCCGCTGAGTCGACACTGCGATCGTGGCGTGGCCGGTCGTGGCACCGCGGAGGGTTTCGATGGATGCTCCCAGCAGAGACACGGTGGCGTCGAGTCGCGTGGCGAGAAGACCCAACCAATCGGAGGGCACCGGCTCGCGCCCGTAGGTGATGGCCCAGACCGTCGCGTCCATGGGCGCCGTCTGGTGCGCACGACGAGGTTGGAGAGCCCTGCCCAGACTCGATGACGGATCCGCGAGCAGTTCGAGCACTCGTCCCGATTCGACGATGCGGCCGTGGTCGAGACGCGAGACGGAATCCGCAATCTGCAGCACCGTATCCATCTCGTGGGTGATGAACAGGATCGACAGGTCCAGATCGTCGCGAAGGTCCTTCAGCAGCTCGACGATCGAGAGGGTCGACTCCGGGTCGAGGCCCGATGTTGCCTCGTCGGACAGGATCACAGTCGGCCGCAGAGCCAGCGCTCGGGCGATCCCGACTCGCTGCCGCTGCCCTCCCGACAACTGGTGCGGGTACTGCGTGGCCTTGTCGGCTAACCCGACCCGATCGAGCAGCTCGGCCACGCGGCGGCGGGACTCGGCGGACGTGACCCCGAGGTAGTCCAAGGGGAGCGCGACATTCGCCGCCGCCGTCCGCCGGCTGAACAGACCGTCCGACTGGAAGATGGTTCCGATCCGTCTGCGAGCGACCCGCAGTTGGCGCTCGCTGAGTTCCGACAACGCTTCTCCGTTGACGACCACCGACCCGGACGTGGGCCGCTCGAGCAGGCTGACGCACTGAGCCAGCGTGGTCTTGCCCGCGCCACTTGGACCGACAACGGCGGTGATCTCGCGCGTCTCGACGCTCAGGTTGAGGCCATCAAGCACGACCGCGCGATCGCTACCGTGGCCGAACTCCTTCCGGAGTTGGTCGACTCGAATCATGGTGAACTCCTGCGGTGCGGGGTGACGGAGATGTGAACTCCGCAAACGTAGAGGCAATCTCGACCACCCCGACCGTGGGTTTCGGACTGTGACCGACTGTGTCGTCGTGTGTCTCGCCGGGTTGTGAGCCGGCCAGGATGCCGTGCACGATGGCGGGATGCCGAACCAGACTTCGCTCCGCCAGATCCGTTTCAACGCATTCGACATGAACTGCGTGGCCCATCAATCGTCCGGAATGTGGCGTCACCCCGATGACCAGGCCTGGCGCTACAAGGATCTCAACTACTGGACCGAACTCGCCAAGCTACTGGAGCGGGGCACCTTCGACGGCATTTTCATCGCCGACGTGCTCGGCACCTACGACGTCTACGGCGGATCCAACGAGGCGGCGATCCGACACGGTGCACAGGTGCCCGTGAACGATCCGGTGCTTCTCGTGTCCGCGATGGCACACGTCACCGAGAACCTCGGATTCGGCATCACCGCGGGTACCGCATACGAGCATCCGTACCCGTTCGCCCGGCGGATGTCGACGCTCGACCACCTCACGAACGGCCGAGTCGGCTGGAACGTCGTCACGGGCTACCTGCCGAGCGCGGCCCGCAACATGGGTCACGACGATCAGCTCGAGCACGACGACCGCTATGACGTGGCCGACGAATACCTCGAGGTGCTCTACAAGCTCTGGGAGGGCTCTTGGGAGGATGACGCGGTGCAACGCAACCGCGAGACCGGCGTGTTCACCGACCCGGCCAAGGTGCACGAGATCGGACACAGCGGCAAGAACTTCACCGTTCCCGGAATCCACCTCTCCGAGCCGTCCACGCAGCGAACGCCCGTCATTTACCAGGCTGGTGCCTCCGGCCGCGGCATCCAGTTCGCGGCC
>JAYWDH010000241.1:0-3034 GCA_043779945.1 Microbacteriaceae bacterium | reverse complement strand
CACACTCGGAACGGCCAATCCTGCGCTTCTCACCGGCATCAGACTGGGTATCGATCAGTATGCGCAACCTGCAACAGCTCAAGGAATGACCGTTGCAGTGGCAGAACACGGAAGCCGAGCCGAACTCGTTGGAGCGCTTTATCTCGCCGCCCGCGCAACTTTTTGACGACCGGAAAAGCCGACGCTACACGTCGTCACCGCTGTACTCAGCCTCGAAGTCAGACGAACTTCGGCACGGACAATCGTCGAAAGCTCTCCCAGGCCACTCCGCTCGCCTATTTCTGACGGGTAGTCGCACGTCACATGTAGGTCCGCGTTTTTACGATGTCTGCCTCCATGGTCATAGGCGGTGCCGAAGTCGCCGCTAAGGATCACGAAGTGCGTGATGTCGCACACGGCCACCGACCGCGCAATGTTGACTTGAATCGTGGCGACCTGATCACGGGAACCCTCAGCACCTCCAGCACCTCCAGCACCTCCACAACGCCGAAACGAAACCTGACCCGCAGCCCGGCTGCCGCATCGCCACCGAGCAGATCGCGGAATACTCGAAGCAGCAGCGTGGTTCCGCTCGATACAAACGCATGCACTAGGAGTGGACATGGCCGAAAAGTTAGAGTCGAAAACGGTCGAACTCGGACTCGACACATTCGGAGACGTCGAGGTCAACGCCAATGGCGACAAGATCTCTTATGCGCAGGTGATCCGCAACGTGGTTGAGCAGGCCGTCCTGGCCGACCGAGTTGGCGTCGACTTTTTCGGCATCGGCGAGCATCACCGTGACGACTTCGCGGTCTCGGCGCCCGAGGTCGTGCTGGCGGCGATCGCCGGTCGCACCGAACGCATCCACCTCGGCACCGCCGTGACCGTGCTCAGCTCGGACGACCCGGTGCGTGTCTACGAGAAGTTCGCAACCCTCGACGCGGTCTCGAACGGACGGGCGGAGATCATCCTGGGCCGTGGCTCGTTCACCGAGTCGTTTCCGCTGTTCGGCTTCAACCTGCAGGATTACGAGCTGCTTTTCGATGAGAAGCTCGATCTGCTCGCCCACCTCCTCGACGAGGAGCCCATCACGTGGGAGGGCACAATCCGACCGCCCCTGGTGAATCAGGATGTCTTCCCGAAGACCGAATCCGGCCGTCTCACCGCCTGGGTTGGCGTCGGGGGTAGCCCGGAATCCGTCGTGCGTGCCGCCCGTCACGGCCTGCCGCTCGTGCTTGCGATCATCGGCGGGCAGCCAGCGCGTTTCGCGCCATACGTCGACCTCTACCACCGCGCCCTCGCGCAGCTCGGTCAACCGATGCTGCCCGTCGCTGTGCACTCGCCCGGATTCATCGCGGCCACCGACCAGGAAGCGGCAGACATTCTCTGGCCGCACCATCAAGTCATGATGAACAGGATCGGCAAAGAGCGCGGCTGGCCGCCCACGAGTCGCGACCGCTTCGAGGCCGAGCTTCACGAAGGTGCGCTGCACGTCGGCTCGCCCGAAACAGTCGCGCAGAAGATCGCCGATACCGTGCGCACTCTAGGTCTTCAGCGATTCGACCTCAAGTACACGAGCGGAACCATTCCGCACGAGCATCTGATGACGGCCATCGAGCTGTACGGCACCGTCGTGATTCCGCGGGTGCGCGAACTGCTTGCACAGGATCCGGCGGAGGCGCTGGGGATTGCGGCCCTGCGGGTCTGATCGTCTCGGCTTCATAGACTCGAGCCATGATCGCGAAGCACATTGTCGGCTTCACGGATGAGACGGCGTGCGACAGCGCAGACGAGTCGGCCAGATGAACCGCCGCCAACACGCCGCCCAGCTGTTCGGCGACTACCCCAACGCACTGCGGTTCCGGGTGCGTGCGGCGCGGGATTGCGCGGTCCCCGCCGCCTTCGCCGAGGGCACTGGCCGACCCGTGGTGATCCTCCCGGGGATCTACGAGACCTGGCACTACCTTCGCCCGATCGCCGAAAGACTCAGCGCCGCAGGGCATCCGGTGCACGTGATTCCGTCGCTGGGCCTGAACCGCGCGCCGATTCCGACGACGGCGACTCGGGTCTGGGACGAACTCGTCGCCCGCAGCCTGCACCGCGTCGCGATCGTCGCGCACAGCAAGGGTGGCATCGTCGCGAAGCACATCATGGCGTTCCAGGATCGCGAGGGGCGGGTCGACCGCCTTGTCGCGATCGCCTCGCCGTTCAATGGCTCCACGATGGCGCGGCTGGCGCCGAACGCCGAGTTGCGAGCTTTTCTTCCCGGGGACCCGGTGATCTCAAGGCTGGCCGCCGAGCTCAGGGTCAACGCGCGGATTACCTCGATCTACCCGAGCTTCGATCCGCACATTCCGGATGGCTGTGTGCTGGAGGGCGCGGAGAACATCGAACTGCCGGTGATCGGCCATTTCCGCATCCTGCTGCAGCTCGCTCTGCTCGATGCCGTGCAGAACGCCGTCGAGAGGGAAATCCAGCCCTGACCGGGCCAGCGCTCACGCCGAGCGAACGGATACCGTGGCGGGGTGAGTAAGGCGCAGCGGCTCGTCCTGACCATCGCGATTCTCGCGTCACTGGTCTCGTTCCTGGACGGCACGATCGTCAACGTCGCACTCCCGGCGATCATGCGCGAACTCGGAGGCGGCTTGACCGCGCAGCAGTGGATCGTGGATGCCTACTTGGTCACACTGGGATCGCTTGTCCTTGTCGCCGGCTCCGTGAGCGATGTCTACGGCCGGATCGCGGTAATGCGAGTCGGCCTGATCGCGTTCGGTATCGCCTCGCTAGCCATCGCGGCCTCACCAGGCATCGAGTTCCTCATCATCGCCCGCGGCGTACAGGGGATCGGCGGGGCGTTACTCGTGCCCAGCTCGCTAGCGCTGATCACCTCTAACTTCCGCGGGGCAGCCCAGGCCAAGGCGATCGGCACCTGGACCGGGATGACAGGGATCGCGATGGTTGCGGGTCCGCTGATCGGCGGGCTGTTCGTCGACTTTGCCTCGTGGCGCTTTGCCTTCCTCATCAACGTGATCCCGATCGGGGTCACGCTTGC
>JAYWDH010000240.1:0-8734 GCA_043779945.1 Microbacteriaceae bacterium | reverse complement strand
CGAGCGGCTCCACCGGGACGTCGTTGAGTGCCTTCAGCGGGATGGTGACGACGACGAAGTCACCCGCGGCGGCGGCGTTTGCTGCGGTCGCGGCCCGCGCGTGCCCGCCCAGCTCGGCGACCAGCTCGACAAGGGTTTCGGGGCCACGCGAGTTGCTCATCACGACGTCGTAGCCGTTGGCGATTGCCGCCTTCGCCACGCTGGTACCAATGTTTCCTGAACCGATGAAGCCGATTGTAGTCATGGGTCTATGCAATCAGATGTGGCTGAGCCGCCGCCGGATCACGGCTGTGCTCAGCGCAGAATCACGGATGCGGTTGGGCCGGTCACACGCACCGACTTCCCGTCGTCGCTCGACACGTCCAGCGCCGCCGACAACTTGTAGTGGCCGGGGCCGGCGGCTGGCAGCTCGGCACGGAAGGCGGTCCGTTCGTCATCTGGTACCCCGCAGACGACCGGCTCGAACGTCGTCGTGAAGTTCATGCTCTCGCCCGACGCGAGATGTACTGCCGCACCGATCGCGGGCACCGCTCCGTTGCTGTGCCAGAGCACGATGCCATCACGCGAGAGCGTCAGCGACGGGTACGGCGAGGTGGTTCCGCTGAACGAAACC
Source organism: Microbacteriaceae bacterium (assembly GCA_043779945.1). Classification (GTDB taxonomy): domain Bacteria; phylum Actinomycetota; class Actinomycetes; order Actinomycetales; family Microbacteriaceae; genus Lysinimonas. Next base: position 8,121 of record JAYWDH010000240.1, on the reverse strand, counting down.
GCGCCGTTGTTGGTATTGGTGTTGGTAAGCGTGACGGTCACCGGGATGGCTCGATCCGTCGCCGCCGCCGTGACCGGCTCCACGATGAGGACCAGCCCGTTCGACGCGGGAACGATGTCGGCCACCGGCCCGCCGCAGAGATTCACCTTCTGAACCGGACCTGAGCCGTTGAAGGCGCCCCCGGTGGCGTTCCCGCCGCCCGCGGATCCGGGTGCCTGCTGGTCGGCCGCCTTGTGGCCCGCAGCATCCCGGTTGTTCCCGGCGGACACTCCGGAACTGGCGGCGAACATTCCGGTCTGGCCGAGTACCCCGCTGACGCTGATCGGCACCACGATGGCGAGCGCGGCGAGCGACGAGACGACCGCGACGGCGACGACGCGTGGACGCCGACGAGCCCGCGAGCGGCGCAGCACGGCATCCAGGTCGACCGAGCCGCTTCCCTCGGGCCGTTCGGGATCGTGGAACTGCTTGCGCAGATCAGCTTCGGTGGGCATCGCGGTCTCCTTCGGTGGTGTGCGCGTCGGTGTGCGCGGCACGCGGGGCGGGCCCGGCGGGGCCGAGGCGGTCGGCTACGGTCCCGTCGTCGGCGAGGGCAATCGCCATCTTGGCGAGGCCGTCGCTGAGGTACCGTTTGACGGTCCCCGAGCTGATGCCGAGAGTGTTTGCGATGTCGTCTACTTTGAGGTCGTCGTAGTAGCGGAGAACCAGGCAGGCACGCTCGCGCGGGGCGAGTTTGCGGAGTTCGCCGTGAAGGTCGAGGCGGGCGTCCGTGGCGAGGGCGTCGGATTCGCGTTGCTCGGGCAGGTACTCGAGCGGGGCGACTCGGCGCCAGCGTGAGTTGCGGCGACCGCCATCCAGATGGGTGTTCAGGATGACGCGGCGCACGTACGCCTCGGCGCTCTCGACGCCGAAGCCGTTGCGCAGGCGCCCGAAGGTCTTGACCAGGGCTTCTTGGACGAGGTCGGCCGCGTCATCGCGGTCACCGCAGAGCAGAGTGGCGTAGCGGAGGAGCGCGGCGCCGCGGTGGGTGATCAGTTCGGTCACCACGCGTTCCCACTGCGGTTGCTCTGGCTTTCGGAATGAGATGCTGCACCTCCTTTCACCTAAAAAGACGATGACCGCATCGAAAACGTTGGGGTCACGGTGCTCTCGGTATTCATCAGCCGGCTGACTAATGTCATACTGCCTATATGACGAGAGAGCCAGCACGCTGGATCCGCATTGCTGCACCACTGATTCTGGTCTTTTTGTGGCTGGGTGTGTCGGGGGTCGGCGGTCCGACCTTCGGGACGATCAGCACGGTCGTGAACAACGACCAAGCGAGCTATCTGCCGGCGAGCGCCGAGTCGACGCAGGTGCAGAGCGGACTGAAGAAGTTCTTCCCATCCGACACGGTGCCCGCGATCGTCGTCGCGGCCCGGTCAGGGGGAGTGACCGTCGACGACACGCGATCCCTCGCGCTACTGGTCGATCGACTCGGGAAGATCAATGGGGTTGGCACGGTTGCTGGCCCGATCCCGTCCAGCGATGGGGAGGCACTGGAACTCTTCGTTCCGGTCAAGGCGAGCGCCGATGCGAAATCGGTGATCCCGCAGGTGCGCACGGCCGTGAAGGACGGAGTTCCCACCGGACTCTCCAGTTACGTCACCGGTCCGGCCGCCTTGGGCGTCGACTTCGGCGCGGCGTTCGGCGGCATCGACGGGATCCTTTTGCTGGTTGCCCTGCTCGCGGTGTTCGTGATCCTCCTGGTGGTGTATCGATCGCTGCTGCTGCCGATCCTGGTGCTGCTGACCTCGACCTTCGCGCTCACCGGCAGCATCCTGGTTGTCTACTGGCTGGCCAAGGCGGGCGTGATCACGGTGACCGGGCAGAGCCAGGGAATTCTTTCGATCCTGGCGCTTGGGGCGGCGACCGATTACTCGCTGCTACTCGTCGCGCGCTTCCGCGAGGCGCTCACGCACCACCGCACCTCGTGGGCCGCGATGCGTGTCGCACTGCGGGCCGCCGTCGAGCCGATCGCGGCCTCGGGGGCCACCGTGATCCTCGGCGTGCTGTGCCTACTGCTGTCGGGACTTAACTCGAATCGCGGTCTCGGGCCGGTCGCCGCGGTCGCGATCTTTTTCTCCTTGCTGGCCGCGCTCACGGCACTGCCGGCCCTGCTCGTACTCTGCGGGCGTGCGGCATTCTGGCCGTTCCGCCCCAAATATGTGGAGCCGGTCGACGGAGTCTTGGTGCCCGTGAAGGCCGCGCGATTGTGGGGCGCGGTTGGGCAGCTGATCTCGCGAAGGCCGCGTCCGGTGTGGATCATCTCGGTCCTCCTGCTCGGCGCCGCGTCGCTCGGTCTGCTCCAGTTGCAGGCAAATGGCGTGCCGCAGACCGGTTTGCTACTCAGCCAATCCGACTCGGTCGACGGGCAGAAGCTGCTGGGGAAGCACTTCGACGCGGGCTCGGGCAGCCCGCTCTACGTCGTCACGAAGGAGGTGGATGCCGCGCGGGTGCTTGCCCTTGCGAAGAAGACCGACCACATCGCGCATGCCGCGGTCTACACCGGTGCGGCGGGCGCATCCGGAGCTGCTGCCCCTGGAGCGCTCACCTCGACGCCGAAGGTCGTGGATGGCACCGTGCTGGTCGAGGCCACACTCTCCGTGCAGGCGGATTCCGTCGCCGCAGAGAAGGTCGTGAAGACGCTTCGCGACGAGTTGCCCGCCATCGACGCCACCGCCAAGGTCGGTGGCGTCACGGCGCTCGCTCTCGACACGAACACAACAGCCACCGCTGATCTGCGGGTGATCATCCCGACCGTGCTGTTCGTCGTGCTGATCGTGCTCATGCTGCTGTTGCGCTCAATCGTCGCGCCGTTACTGCTGATCGGCACCGTCGTGCTGTCGTACGCCGCCACACTGGGCGTCTCGGCGCTGGTGTTCAACCACCTGCTGGGCTTTCCGGGAGCCGACCCGTCTGTTCCGCTGTTCGGCTTCGTCTTCCTCGTGGCGCTCGGCGTCGACTACAACATCTTCCTGATGACGCGCGTGCGTGAGGAGTCGCTGCAGCTGGGCACCCGTGCGGGCATCGTCCGAGGCGTCGAGGCGACCGGCGGCGTGATCACGGCGGCGGGGATCGTGCTCGCCGCGACTTTCTCGGCGCTGCAGGTGATCCCGATTCTGTTCCTGGTGCAGATCTCGTTCATCGTCGCGTTCGGCGTGCTGCTCGACACGATTCTGGTGCGATCGCTGTTGGTCCCTGCGCTGTCTTACGACATCGGCAAACGAATCTGGTGGCCGTCGAAGCTCGGGCGCGCGGGCGACTAAACCAGGGCGAAGATGGCCTGCGAGTGAGTGGCGAGGTCTTCGCACTGGCTCAGCAGATCGGACACGGAGCAGCTCGGCAACTGGGCAACTGGGCTCCAGGTCCACCGGGTGACCAACTGACCGGCCGAATCATCAGTGCCCCCGACTGGATTTGAACCAGCGACTTCTTCCTTCGGAGGGAAGCGCTCTATCCGCTGAGCTACGGGGGCCCACCTACGAAGGCAGGATGCGATCTCAGGGTAGCAGGGGCGTGCCATGCTCGATTGGTGCCACTGCGTCGCGAACTCCGCTCCAGTATGACCGTGCGGGTCGACCACCCGACGGCGTTCGTGCTCAGCAATATGGTCGCCCGCGGCGTCCCGACCGAGAGCGAGCGCCTCGCCGTCTCGCTCGACGGGCGCGAGCTCGCGGTGCGGGAGTTTGAGGAGGATCCGCTGACCCGCCTCCAGCTGTTCGAGGCGGATCCGGGGCTGGTCACGATCGACTATGCGGCGATCGTGCTGGGACGTGCGGCGCCGGTTGCTGTGCATCCGATCGATTCGATCGTCTATCTCCGACCCAGCCGCTACGTGCAGTCGGACGCGCTCACCCCCTTCGCCCGCGAAACCTTCCCTCAGCGTGTCGGTGTTCAGCGAGATGCGGCACACCTCGTGCGCGAGGTCGCGAACTGGGTGCACGAACGCCTCGACTACCAGCCCGAAGCGACCTCGCCGACCGGCGGGGCGGTGGAGACTCTCGAGGCCGCGGCCGGCGTGTGTCGCGACTTCGCGCACCTGACCGCCGCCTTGCTACGCGCGCTCGACGTGCCCGCCCGGCTGGTGTCGGTCTACGCCCCAGCGCTCGATCCGATGGACTTCCACGCGGTGGTCGAAGCCGTCGTCGACGGCCGCTGGGTGGTCGTCGACTCGACCCGGCTCGCGCCGAGGGCCGCGATGGTGCGAATCGCGACCGGACGCGACGCGACCGACACCGCTTTCCTGACGAACACGCTGTCGGACGTCCAGTTGCTCACTTTGCACGTGGATGCCACGGCTGACGCCGCGTTCGCCGACGACCAAGAGGAACTCCTGGTCCTTAGCTGAGCGCGCCCAGGGCGGCGGTGATCAGATCGGACGGATCACCGGGTTCGGCGAAGGCGACTGAGGTCGCGACGAGCCAGTAGTTGCCCTTGAAAACGGTGGCCGTTCCGACGCCCGCGGCGGTGCCGAAATACGCTTCGTCACCGTAGGTCGGCACCAGCGTCCCCTTCGACACGGCCGCGTTCTTGAGGTTCTCGATGGATGCCGCATCCAGATGCGCAACCGAGATGTCGATGGTGTCGCCACTGGTCTGGTTACTCCAGCGGCACGCGATGCCGGATTTCGTCAGCGCGGTGGCCGCCGCGGAGTCCTTCGCGGGCGTCCAACTGGTCAGTAGGCCGAAGTTCGGGTTGAACGCGTAGATGTCGTCGGCGGTGACCAGCGTGCTGCAGCCAACCGTCACCGGGGTAGGGCTGGCGGTCGGGGTCGGCGCCGCCGTCGCGGTCGGGGTCACGGACGCCGACGGCGCGCCGATCGTGGACCTGCTCGCCGACGGCGACGGGGTGGGGACGCATCCGCTGAGAGCGAGGAGTGCGACGGCCCCGAGCATGACGGGTATAAGAAAACGGCGAGCGGTAGGCATGCCCCATTGTCACCTGCACCGTGTCGAAGGGTCGCTAGGCGGGGCGAAGAACTGCGGGAATGCCCCAGTAGCGACCCTTCGGCGATGGCGAGGATGGGATCGATAGAATCGCTCCTTGTGAATCCTGCCGACTTGACCGCGACACTGCTCGCCACCGTCCGTGCGACCGTGGGCGAGCGAGCGGCTGAGGTCGACACGGATGACGTCACCCTCGAGCGCCCGCGTAACCGCGATCACGGTGACTGGGCCTCCAACGTTGCGCTCAAGCTCGGCAAGCGTCTCGAGCTGAATCCCCGCGACTTCGCGGCGTCGCTCGCGTCCGCTCTCGCCGAGGTTGACGGGATTGCGAGGGCCGAGGTGGCCGGGCCCGGCTTCCTGAACATCACTCTCGATGCGGCCGCCGCCGGCGTGCTCGCGCTGAAGATCGTAGAGGCCGGCGAGCTCTACGGCAGCGGCACCCTCTACGACGGCGTGACGATGAACCTCGAGTTCGTCTCGGCCAACCCGACCGGCCCGCTGCACATCGGCGGAACGCGCTGGGCGGCGGTTGGCGACAGTCTCGCGCGCATCTTCCAGGCGCAAGGCGCCCTGGTGACTCGCGAGTACTACTTCAACGACCACGGCGCGCAGATCGACCGCTTCGCGCGCAGCCTCATTGCGGCTTACCGCAGCGAACCGGCGCCCGAGGACGGCTACGGCGGGCCGTACATCCTTGACATCGCCGCACGGGTGATCGAGGCATACCCCGGTGACCTGGACTCGCTTCCGCCCGCCGAGCAGCAGGAGACCTTCCGCGCCGTCGGCATCGACCTGATGTTTGGCGACATCAAGGCGAGCCTGCACGACTTCGGCGTCGACTTCGACGTCTACTTCCATGAGAATGACCTGCACGAGTCGGGTGCGGTCGAGCACGCCGTGGCCCGACTGCGTGAGCTGGGTCACATCTACGAGGCCGATGGTGCGATCTGGCTGCGCACGACGGAGTTCGGTGACGACCGCGACCGCGTCGTCATCCGCAGCAACGGCGAAGCGGCGTACCTCTCGGGCGACCTGGCCTACTACCTCAACAAGCGGGAGCGCGGCTTCGAGCGCAACCTCATCCTGCTCGGCGCCGACCATCACGGTTACGTTCGGCGACTGATGGCGATGACCGCTGCCTTCGGCGACGTCCCGTATGTCAACCTCGAGATCCTCATCGGCCAGCTGGTCAACCTGATGAAGGACGGCGAGCCGGTCAGGATGTCCAAGCGAGCCGGCACCGTCGTCACGATGGAGGACCTCGTCGATGTCGTGGGGGTGGACGCCGCGCGCTACGCCCTGGTCCGCAGCTCTCTGGACTCGCCGCTCGACGTCGACCTCGACCTACTCACCAAGCGCACCAACGACAACCCGGTGTTCTACGTGCAGTACGCGCACGCGCGCACCCGAGCCGTCGCCCGCAACGCAGACTCGGCGGGGGTGCTGCGCGACCGCTTCGACGCGTCGCTGCTCTCGCATGAGACCGAGAGCGCGCTGCTCGGGGTGCTCGCCGACTACCCGCGAGTCCTCCTGCAAGCCGCCGAGTACCGCGAGCCGCACCGGATCGCGCGCTACCTCGAGGAGCTGGCTGGCACCTACCACCGCTGGTACGACGCTTGCCGCGTAATTCCGCTCGGCGACGGCGAGGTCGAGGCTGTGCACGAAACCCGCCGCTGGCTCAACGACGCGACGGGCCAGGTGCTTCGCAACGGACTTGGCCTCGTCGGTGTCAGCGCTCCGGAGCGGATGTAGCCGATGCCGTTGGCCCGTGTCGAACTCCCGCCTGCCGCCCCGAGAAGGAGACGCCGCGGGCGGCCGTTCGTGACGATCGCCATCGTGCTGTTGGTGCTCATCGTGGGCTTTTTCGTCGCGGATTCCGCGGCCAAGGCATACGCGCAAAACAAGATCAGAACGCAGCTCATCTCGGCCCTCGGGCTGCCGGCCTCGGCAGAGGTCGCCGTGGACCTCGGACCCGGGTCGATCCTGCTCCAGGCGCTGACGGGCAGAGTGAGCGCGGTCGACGTGAGCGTGCCGAAGCTCGCGTTCGGTGAGTTGGTCGGGGCGGCTAGCATCCACGCAACGAGGGTGCCACTCGACACCTCGAAGCCGCTCGGCGCGCTGTCGGTCAGTTACGCGGTCACCGATAAAAATATCGGCGTGCTCGCCAAGAACTTGAGCGGTGTCGGCATCTCCTCGGTGATTCTGACGGCACCCGAGATCGTGGCGAACGCCTCCTTTGCGGTCGCGGGCGCAAAGATCCCGATCGCCCTGGGGCTGCAGCCATCGGTCAGCGCCGGGCAGCTCGTGTTCACTCCGACCACTGTTGGCGTCTCCGGGCAGAGCTTTTCCGCAAAGCAGCTCGCGGCAAACCCGATCTTCGGCAGCCTGGCGCGCAGCCTCCTGAAGCAGCAGTCGTTCTGTGTGGCGCAATACCTACCGAGGGGTTTGACCGCGACGTCCGCGAAGGTCGTCGGCACGAGCCTGGTGCTTACCTTCTCTGGCGACGGGACGGCCATCGGCGGCACCGATTTCTCGACAAAGGGGAGTTGCGCATGACCGCTTTGACCGTGCCCCAGGCCAGGCTCCCGTTCCAGCCGATTTGTACCGCGGTCTGTTGCGCTGCGGAGTTATTCCATGGGTTTGGGCCCGCGTCACCCGGGTCGTACGCCGAGACGATGGACTTCCGTTCCTACGAGTGGTTCGTACGAACCGGTCGCAGCAACCCGGTTGAGCCGCACGTGGCCATGATGCGTGCGCCGCACGAATCCTCGGTCACGCTCGACGCCGGCTCGGTGATCGCCGACTGTCGAGTGGTGGGGATCATGGGCGGCCACCAGCTGCCGCGCAACTCCGCGCAACACCGCGGCGTCGCTTCGCTCGGCCGAGCCCTCGCGGACGGTACGCCGGATCATCGGCTCGGCCGCGTCGCGCAGGACTGGTTCGCCCCCGCATGGGAGCTGAGCCGAACGGTCGTGGCGCCGGTGTTCTCTCTGTCGATCCCGACCCGGCACTACGGGCACGATCCGACCTCGCCGTTCGCGACGCACACAGCCAAGCTTTTCCAAAACAGCATCCGCGATGACGGGGTGCTCACGGTGGCTCGGCAGGGCATTGTCTTGACCCAGGGCAGCGC
>JAYWDH010000239.1:0-3043 GCA_043779945.1 Microbacteriaceae bacterium | reverse complement strand
CTACACCGCTCGGCCAGGGCGAGATCGATGAGGCGATGGCGCACCATCCGCGGATCGGCGAGAGGCCCGCGGGAACCGGTGCCGCCGCCGAGCACAGCCGACGCGAGCAGGCCTCGCTGAACCACGGCCACGATGCCGTCGCGGATGACGCCGAGCTCTCGGCCGCGATCCACGCCGGTAATGTCGCGTACGAGGCCCGCTTCGAGCGCGTCTTCCTGATCAGTGCCGCCGGTCGGACGCGGGCTGAAATCCTTGCCGAACTCACTCGTCGGCTCGCGCTCGACGAGGCCACCGAGCTCGCGATCGTCGGCGAGCAGTTGCGCGCGATCGCGCTGCTGCGCCTCGCGGCCACCTTCGGTTCAAAAGAGGACTCGCTGTGAGCAAGGTCACCACGCACATCCTGGACACCGCGCACGGGATGCCAGCCGCTGGTGTCCCGGTGACGCTCATGGATGCCGACGGCGCGATCCTGGCCTGGAAGCAGACCGACGCCGACGGCCGCGTGAAGCAGCTCGGCCCCGATGAGCTACCGGCGGGAACCTACACGCTGGTGTTCGAGACGGCGCGCTACTACGAGTTGATCGAGCTCGAAACCTTCTACCCGCGCGTGACGATCGACTTCGCAATCGTCGACCCCGACGAGCACTTCCACGTGCCGCTGCTGATCAGCGCGTTCGGCTACTCGACCTATCGAGGCTCGTAGCCGCGGTTGGGCGCTGAACCTCGCTGCAGCTCAGAAATAGCCCGAAACGAGTCGCCCCGACGACGCCGTCCGCCGAGTTTTCACGCCGTGCCGGCCGAGAACTTCCACGCCTCGCCTGCCGAGGGGGCGTCATCCCGCGCGATCGTCGCCTCGACGAGCCCGTACGGCCGGTCGTCCGCGTGGAACACTTCGCTATTCTGCTCCACCCCGAAGCGCGCGATGTCGTAGTCGAAGTGATGCCTGTTGGGCGCCTTCAGCTTGATCTCGACGATCTCCGGATGCGCATCCAGCACCGCCGTTCCCATGTGCCAGAGCGTCTGCTGCAGGGCGAGCGACTGCAGGGTCGCGAACTCCTTGACCATGACGGATTTCGCGGAGGCGTAGATTGCGTTGAAATCCACGCCGGTAGCATCGCCGATGTTGCCGTAGCGCCACTTCACGTCGAGCGCGGTCGCCATCACGCGATCGTGGGTCTCGCCGAGCGTGGTGTACCCGTCGACCAGGAAGCCGGCAAACTCCGAGCCGGTCGACTTGAGGATGATCAGGTCTTTGAAGCCCGAGATAATGTATTCGCCGCTCGCGTCGACGGTGATTGCCGAGGTGCGGATCTCTTGCCCGTTCCGCAGCCAGGTGAAGTCATGCTCGGCGCCGTCCACGATCGCACGCTGCCAGAGGAACTCCTCGATCTCGACCCGGGCCCCCGAGACTGGCTCGACGTCGTGCACGAAGTGCCGGGACAGGTGCAGCCCGTACTCCTCGATCGACGGGACGCCCTTCTCCTTCGTGTACGAGAACGCCGTGTTCTTCTGGGTATCAGTCGGCAGGATCTTGGACTGGTCGCCGGTCAAGTACGCGTCCTCAAAGTCGCCGCGCAGCGCGGTCGTCACATTGAGGTCGTGGATCTCGTGCCGCGGCGAATCCTTGTAGAACCGCACCATCCGATTCTCGGCCTTGCCGTACTGGTGGTCGGTAAGCAGGTATGTCATGAGTCTCCTGAGTGGCGGGTGAGAAGCTTGCCGGCCGGGGTGCCGTCGAGATCGATGGGTGAACCGGCCAGCCAGCTGCGTCGCACGATCCCGCGCAGCTCAGCGCCGTCGAACGCGCTCACCGGGTTCCTGTGCAGCAGTTCCGCGGCGTGGACGGTGCGTCGCGCATCCGGGGCAAACACGGCGAGATCGGCGCGTGCCCCTACCCGGATGACGCCGCGATCGTGCAGCTTCACTAGCCGGGCCGGAGTCTCGGCCATCCAGCCGAGCACCAGTTCGAGCGGGATGCCGCGCGCCGCCGCCGCCGTCCAGACCGCTGTCAGCCCGAGCTGAAGTCCCGCGATGCCGCCCCAGGCCCGCGCGAAGTCGCCGTCGCCGGCGAACTTGAGCTCGGGCGTGGAGGGGGAGTGGTCGGTCACGATCTGGTCGATGTCGCCGTCGAGGAGAGCACGCCAGAGCGCGTCGCGATTTGCTTCGTCGCGGATCGGCGGGGCGCACTTGTACTGGGTGCCGCCATCCGGAATCGACTCGGATGCCATGGCCAGGTAATGCGGGCAGGTCTCTACCGTGATCGGCAGGCCCTCGGCGCGCGCGGCCCGGAGCTCTGGCACACTCGCCGCGGACGACAGGTGCAGGATGTGCGCTGGCGTCCCCGTTCGGCGCACGCCGTCGATCACCCGTCGGATGGCGACCAGTTCGGCCTCGGGCGGACGCGACGCGAGGAAGGCCGCATAGCTCGGCCCCCCCTGGTTTTCGTGCGCGTGCAGCACGGTCGGATCCTCGGCGTGGACCAGCAGCCGCCCCCCGAACCCGGCGAGCTCCTCGAGAGCCGCCTCGAGTTGCCGGCCGTCGAGGTGGCCGAACTCGTCGACGCCGGAAGGAGCAAGGAAGGCCTTGAACCCGAAGACGCCGGCCGCGTGCAGCTCGCGCAGGTGGCCGAGGTTGTCAGGAACGGCGCCGCCCCAGAATCCAACGTCGACCCGTACGGCGCCCTCGGCGGCCGCGCGTTTCATCGCCAAGTTCGACGGCGTCGTGGTGGGCGGGATGCTGTTCAGCGGCATGTCGATGAGCGTGGTCACGCCGCCGGCCGCCGCCGCACGGGTTGCCGTGTCGAAGCCCTCCCACTCGGTGCGGCCCGGCTCGTTGATGTGCACGTGGGTATCGACGAGGCCCGGGATGAGCAGCTCGTCGGTCGCAAGCTCGACGATGGTGCGCGCGGTGAGCGCCGAGCCCGGCTCGCCGATCGCCGCCACGCGTCCTTCGACGACCTGCACCTCGACGGCGCGGAACGAGCCACCCACGAGAGCCCGGCCACGGATCACCAGCTCGGGCGTCATCCGCGTGTCACGACCCT
>JAYWDH010000238.1:0-3050 GCA_043779945.1 Microbacteriaceae bacterium | reverse complement strand
CCACCATGATGCGTTCGAGTTCTGCGAGGTCCAGCGCGGTGAGCTGCTTGCCGTGCCGCACCTTGAAGAGCACCGCGTCGTTCTCGTGCTCCCGCAGGAAGGCGAGCGCCTTCTCGCGGAACCGCGCGCGGTCGACGCCGGTCGCGGCATCCTTCAACTGGATGATCACGGCATCGCTGGCGGCATCCTGAAAGTCGCTGTAGAGGATCGCCTGGGCCGACCCGTCGATCAGCCCGACCAGACCGCGCAGCCGGATGCGCACCATCTCGAGCATCGGAACGGTGACGCCATCCCACCACTCCTCGGTGGTGACGGCCGAGATGAGCACGAGCTCGGCGGCGATCTTCGGAATCGAGGGCTGGGACGACAGCTCCTCGGCGATCCCGATGATGCGCGCCTTCGCCACGGCGAATCCTAGCGCGCCGGTCAGCACTCCGAGTTGAGCACGGAGAGCGAACAGGTCGAAGCGCTTGGCCTTCTCGTCCTGGTCGAGTACGTCGACCACCGACGGCAGCCCGGCCAGAGACGCCGCCGACTCGTAGTCGGCGCCCGAGATGTCGGTCCAGCGCTGCGGTTCGGCGAACCGCTCCACCTCGCGCCGGTGGGTGCGCACGATGAAGTTGTCGAGGTTCATGCCGGCGACCTGATCGTGCAGCCGAGCGGCGAGGCCCTCGCGTAGGCCCGCGAGTTCTGAATCGGGGGCGTCGACGGCATCCACGCCGGCCAGCAGCAGCAACCGAGACTTGAACAGACGCGCACCTAGCGGCTCCACTACCGAGCCCGCGGCAGCACCCAACTCTTGATTGAAGTACTCGATGTTCTGGCAGACGTCGAAGATCACGAAGTCGGCCTTGTTCTCGCCCGGACCGTAGAGGTCGGGCCGCAGGCGGGTTCCGCGCCCGACCATCTGCCAGTACTTCGTCTTCGAGAAGACCGGCTTGAAGAACACGAGGTTGACGACATCCGGGATGTCGATGCCGGTGTCGAGCATGTCCACCGAGACCGCGATCTGCGGCAGCTTGTCGGTGAGCGAGAAGTCGTCGATGAGGCTCTGCACGTAGCTCGTCTTGTACGTGATGACCCGCGCGAAGTGGCCCTTGTACTGCGGATAGTTCAGGTCGAAGCGCTTCACGATGAAGTCGGCGTGCGCGTTGCTGCGCGCGAACACGATCGTCTTGCCGAGCCGGTCACCGCCCGCGACCTTCCGGCCGTTGACCATCAGCTCCTGCAGCACCTTGTCAACGGTGTCGGCGTTGAACAGCCATTTGTTCACGGCGGCCGCGTCGACCTCGTCGGGCGGGTCGCCCTCTTCCCAGTCGAGCAGATCCCACTGCTCGCGCTCCTCGGGGCTCAGCTGGTCGTAGCGGATGCCCTGCCGAAGAAACTGCGTAGACACCGAACGCCCGACCGGGGGAACGAGGTAGCCCTCGGCGATGGCGTCGGTCAGCTCGTACGAGTCGGTGGGCACGCCGTCTTCGAGGTTGAACAGGCCGTAGGTGCTGTGGTCGATCTCGTCCTTCGGCGTCGCGGTCAGCCCGACCACGAGCGCGTCGAAGTAGTTGAAGATCTCGCCGTATTTCTGATACACCGAGCGGTGCGCTTCGTCGATGACGATGAGGTCGAAGTAGCCAGGGCCGAAGCGGCGGAGGTCGTCCTCGCCCTGGTCGATCAGGTTCATGATCGTCGAGTAGGTCGAGACGTAGACCCGGCCCTCGGAGTCCTTGTCGGTCACCAGGTTGACCGGCGCGGCATCCGGCAAATGCTGCTTGAAGGCGTTGGTGGCCTGGTTGACCAGTGCGATCCGGTCCGCGAGGAACAGGATGCGTTTGGCCCAGTTCGCGCGGACCATCAGATCCGCGAGCGCGATCACCGTACGTGTCTTACCGCTGCCGGTGGCCATCACGAGCAAGGCCCGACGCTCGTGCTGTTCGAAGGCCTCCGCCACCCGGCGCACCGCGCGCTGCTGGTAGTACCGCTCGATGATGGTCTCGCTGATCGGCAGGGAGGCGAGCGGCGCCCGAGTCGTGCGGCGCTGGATCAGCAGCGCGAGTTGATCACGGGTGTAGAAACCCTGCACCGGGCGCGGCGGGTAGCTGGTGTCATCCCAGATCCAGTGCTCGTAGCCGTTGGTGTAGAAGATCACCGGCCGTTGCTCGAACTGCCGCTCCAGGGCATCCGCGTAGAGCTTGGCCTGCTGCTGACCGACGTTGGCGTCCTTCTTCGTGCGCTTGGCCTCAACCACCGCGAGCGGCAGGCCGTCGTCGCCCCACAGCACGTAGTCGGCGAATCCCTTGCCGCCGTCCGAGTTGTTCGGCATTCCGGTCACCGGGAACTCGATCACGTTGGATGCCGTCAGATCCCACCCGGCCTCGCGCAGCAGGAGGTCGATGAACAGGTCGCGGGTCTCGGCCTCGCTGTAGTCGTGGGTGTCGGGGACGGTCGCGTTGGCGGCCTTCGCGAGGGCGACCTCGGCCCGCAGCGCTTCCAGTTCGGATTCGAGCGACTCGTTGCGCTTCTCCGCCTCGGCGAGCCGCGCGTCTTTCGCGGCGAGCTCCTCGGCAAGCGCCTTCACCTGCGCCAGCGTCTTCGCCACGACGCCGGGCTGCGGTTTCGGAATGGATGCCGCATCGAACGGCACGCCCGCCACCGGCCGATCCTGGGGCGTCGGCGCATACCGCGTGGCGACCCACACCAGCACGTGGAACAGCTCGCGGATCACCGGCAGGCTGTCGGTGGGCGTCATCGGCGTGGTGCGATGCACGGCCGAGTTGCCCTGACGACGGATCAGGTCCATCTTCGTGGCGATCGCCGGCCCGACCAGCCGCTTGAAGGTGGGCTCGAAGAGCATGCTCGAGAGGTCGTCTTTGTACGGCGGCCGCAGCGTGTCATCCGCTCGGTAAAGCCACGTCACGGTGAGTTCGAGCGTGCGGCGCGCGTAGATCATCGCGACCCGCGGATCGGCGTAGGTGCTCAGCTCGGCGCGTCGAGCCTCCTCGGCAAGATCCGGCCACGCGGCACGCACGAAGTCGAAGTTGCCCACTCGACTCCTC
>JAYWDH010000237.1:0-21639 GCA_043779945.1 Microbacteriaceae bacterium | reverse complement strand
ACATCGCGGCGTTGCGTGCACTCGTTCCGCTCGGGCTCGAGGGCGCGATCGTTGGTAAGGCGCTCTACGCTGGGGCTTTCACGCTCATCGAGGCGCTGGATGTCGCCAGCAACTGATTCGGCGGGCGTCCCCTTCGAAGGCCGGTCGTTCCTTGAGAACCCAGGAGCAGGCGACGACGGCTCGGCGCCGCCCCGGCTGCTCGAGGCGCTGCAGCGGTTCCGCGCGCGCGAGGTCGGTGCCGCAGACGTGGTCGCCGCGTTAAACGGCGAGCGGCTGCTCATTCCGCTTGTGGCGGTCCGCGGCGACGAGGGCGTCGGCGCGTACGGGCGGCTCGTCGACAAGACGCAGGAGCTCTCGATCGTGACGGTCACCGGTCCGGATGGGCGCAACGTTCTCCCAGCGTTCACCTCCGTCGAGGCGCTCCGGCGCTGGGATGCGCAAGCCCGCCCGATCCCGATCGAGGCCGCACGCGTGGCGCTGGCCGCGGCATCCGATGGGACGCCGTTGATCGTGCTCGATCCGGCGTCGCCCACTGAGTTTGCCGTGCGAGCTCCCGCGTTCGAAGCCCTAGCAACGGGGGTTGCCTGGCTCCCGTGCTTCGAGGACGAGACAGTTCTCGACGCTTTCCTCACAGCGGGGGCGGGGGAGGAGGCGCTGCTGGCGATCCAACTGGCACCCGGGGATCCAGATGCCCGCCTCGCTGGCCCCGAGCTGCTGGTGCAGCTGTCCGTGCGTGCGGGTCTCGAGCGCGAGGAGCTCGACGCTCTCCTCGGACGGCTCCAAACTGCCTGGGCTGCCGACCTCGTCATCGCGGCGCGCGTCGACTCGATCGGAGTGACGCTGGACCGCGTCTAGTTGACGGGCCCAGTCCATTTCTCGCCGGGGCCTTTACCGATCGGGTCGGGGATCGGTGAGGCCTCGCGGAAGGCGAGCTGCACCGTGCGCAGACCGTCGCGGAGTGCGCGAGCGTGGTGGTCACCGACGCTTGGCGCGGCCGCCGTTACCAGGCCGGCCAGGGCGTCGATGAGCTTTCGGGCTTCGTCCAGGTCAAGCTGCGCGGTCGGGTCGTCGGCGAGTCCCACCTTGACGGCAGCTGCGCTCAGCAGATGGATCGCGACCGTGTTGATGACTTCTATCGCCGGAACTTCCGCGATATCCCGGGCCTCTTCCGAGGTGTCACTCAATACGTACTCTTCGGTCACGAGCGGTCCTCTGCTAGTCTGATACGGGCTCCGAGGCCAGATCCTCGGAAACGAAGTGGAGAAATCCCACCCGCTGACCGCGATTCCAGGTTAGCTGGGTCAGTTGCACCCCGCCTGACGTGTGCGCAAGCATCCGGAAGGCAGTCAGGGTGCGTGGCGGCACTGCCGTGGAGTTCGCCCCTTTCGTGCCTGAAAATGCCAAGAGGCAGCACACGACGAAAGGAAATCGCATCAGCGATCCCAGAACGAACGACCGGATTCGTGTTCCCGAGGTCCGCCTCGTTGGACCAGCAGGAGAACAGGTCGGCGTTGTCCGCATCGAAGACGCACTGCGCCTTGCGCAGGAAGCTGACTTGGACTTGGTCGAGGTCGCTCCCGACTCCAAGCCGCCTGTCGTCAAAATTATGGACTACGGCAAATTCAAATATGAACAGGCCCAGAAGGTCAAAGAAGCGCGTCGCAACCAGGCGAATACCATCCTCAAGGAGGTTCGTTTCCGTCTCAAGATCGACACCCACGACTACGAGACCAAGCGCAAGCGCGCCGAAGGCTTCCTGCAGGCAGGCGACAAGGTGAAGGCCATGATCCTGTTCCGCGGTCGCGAGCAGTCGCGTCCCGAGCAGGGTCACCGCCTGCTGCAGCGCTTCGCCGAGGATGTCGCCGAGTTCGGCGCCGTCGAGTCGACGCCGATGATCGACGGCCGCAACATGGTGATGGTGATCGGCCCGCACAAGAACAAGGCAGACGCCAAGGCAGAGGCCAACGCGAAGCGCGCGCAGAATCGCGTGCGCACGACTGAGCCCCCCGAGCCCGCGGCTACTTCGACCGTCAAAGTTCCGGTTGCGGCCGCCCCGCTTGCCAAGGCTCCGGTCGTGGCGCCCGCTGTGGTGGCGCCCGCTGTCGTGGCGCCAGTTGCGAAGGCGCCAGTTGCCGTTGCTCCGGTTGCGAAGGCGCCAGTTGCAGCAGCACCGGCCGCTGCAGCCGCTTCAGCCGCAGCACCCGTGAAGACCGAGACGGATGCCGCTCCGGCACTCGTAAAGACGGCGGTTCCGACCGCCACAAAGCCAGCCCGCCCGGCGCCGGCCGCTCCCAAGGCGTCCACTACCGCGACGGCAACGAAGACAGAGGGAAAATAATGCCGAAGATGAAGACGCACTCCGGTGCCAAAAAGCGTTTCAAGATCACTGGTTCCGGCAAGGTCATGAAGCAGGGTGCGGGTATGCGCCACAACCTTGAGAAGAAGTCCTCGAAGCTCACACGTCGCCTGAACCGCGAGGTGGTTCTGGCACCCCAGGACGCCAAGGTCATCAAGCGCCTGCTGGGCAAGTAACCCCACCCGACTCGCCGAGACTCCGGTCTCCTACTACAAGGACAAACTGAAATGGCACGTGTCAAGAGAGCGGTCAACGCCGCTAAGAAGCGCCGGACGATCCTCGAGCGCGCAGAGGGGTACCGCGGTCAGCGGTCGCGCCTCTACCGCAAGGCCAAGGAGCAGGTCACTCACTCCTTGGTTTACTCGTACCGCGACCGTCGCGCGAAGAAGGGTGAGTTCCGTCGCCTCTGGATCCAGCGCATCAACGCGGCTGCTCGTGCGAACGGCATCACGTATAACCGCCTCATCCAGGGTCTCGGCCTCGCCGGGGTCGAGGTGGACCGTCGGATCCTCGCCGACCTCGCCGTGAACGAGCCCGCCACGTTCACCGGCCTCGTCGCCGCCGCGAAGGCCGCGCTGCCCGCCGACGTTAACGCCAAGGTTGAGGCCTAGTCCTCAACTGCTCTGCCAACAACCGCGTCCGGCGCGGATGCCGAGAGTCCCTCGGCATCCGCGCCGTCGCCGTTTCAGCAGGAGACGTTCACTCCCGACCCTTAGCCTGAGAGCGTGATTGACAACCCGCGTTCTCCGCGCGTCCGTGCCGTGGCGAAGCTCGCCAAGCGCAGCGCCCGTGAGGAGACTGGTCTCTTCCTGGTGGAGGGCCCACAGGCAGTGTCCGAGGCGCTCCAGTTCCGCGCGGCTCTCATCGTCGATCTGTTCATGACCAAGGTGGCGCTGGATCGCTACGCGGATCTCGTCCGGGCCGCCGCGGCATCCGGTGTCGACGTCGAGACAGTCAGTGATCATGTGCTCGAGACGATGGCTGACACGGTCACGCCACAAGGTGTCGTCGCGGTGTCGCGCCAGTTTCCGATGTCGGTCGACGAACTTCTCCGCGGAGGAGCGAAGCTGGTCGCGATCCTCGATGAGGTACGCGACCCGGGCAATGTGGGAACGATCATCCGAGCTGCGGATGCCGCGGGGGCTGACGGGGTGATCCTCACCGGCAAGAGCGTTGATGCCTACAACCCGAAGGTCGTGCGTTCGACGACCGGCTCGATCTTCCACGTCGCGATGGCCCAGGGCGGCGAGCTGGATGTCGCGATCCAGGCGGTCAAGGCGGCCGGCATGCAGGTGCTGGCGGCCGACATCGCGGGAGATGAACTGCCGACCGTGCGCGACCGGCTTGCCGAGCCGACCGCCTGGCTGTTCGGCAATGAGGCCCACGGTCTCAGCGACGAGTCGCTCAGGCTCGCTGACCACGTCGTCAAGGTGCCGATCTACGGGCACGCCGAGTCGCTGAACCTGGCGACGGCTGCCTCGGTGTGCCTCTACGAGTCGGCGTTCGCGCACCGGGGCTGACGGCGGATTCTCCCGCGGGCACCGATCAGGCGAATCCGCCGACTCGGGGCTCGGTTCAGGATGACGCACCGAGGAGCCGCCTCGAAATCCTGGACGATGCGCGGGTGGAGCGGTCGGCGGAACCCGCGCAGAGCCGCCAGTAAGCTTGTGACTCGTGTCCGACGACCCCCAGATCCCCCCGGAAGCGGTCGCTGCCGCGTGCGACGCTGCTCTTGCTGCGATCACGGCAGCCTCTGATTCTGCCGCCTTGAAGGCTGCGCGTTCCGCGCATGCTGGGGAAGGGTCACCGCTCGCCAAGATGAACGCGCAGATTCGCAATCTGCCAGCCAATCACAAGGCGTCTGCGGGTCAGTTGGTCGGTGGCGCTCGCGCGAAAGTGAACGCGGCGCTCGCCCTGCAGGAGCAGATCGTCCTTTCGGCTGAGGAGACCGCCCAGCTCGAGTCCGAGGCCGTCGATGTGACCGCCGTGCCGACGCGTTGGCGAGTCGGGGCGCGGCATCCGCTCAGTCTGCTGATGGAGCAGATGAGCGACCTGTTCATCGCGATGGGCTGGGAAATCGGTGAGGGGCCACAGCTCGAGCACGAGTGGTTCAACTTCGATGCTCTGAACTTCGATGAGGACCACCCCGCCCGCGCACTGCAGGACACTTTTTATATCGAGCCAGTCGATCGCCACCTGGTGCTTCGCACGCACACCAGCCCCGTGCAGATCCGCTCGCTGCTGTCGCGTCCACTGCCGGTGTACGTCGCGGCTGTCGGGTCGACGTATCGCACTGACGAGGTGGACACCACACACACGCCGGTCTTCCACCAGATCGAGGGCATCGCCATCGACAAGGGCCTCACGATGGCAAACTTGCGCGGAACTCTCGAGCACATGGCGCGCTCGCTGTTCGGCGAGGGCGCGCAGATTCGCCTGCGCCCCAACTACTTCCCGTTCACCGAGCCGAGTGCCGAGATGGATGTCTGGATGCCCAACGCCAAGGGCGGTCCTCGCTGGATCGAATGGGGCGGCTGCGGCATGGTGAACCAGAACGTGCTGCGCGCGGCTGACATCGACCCCGAGGAGTACCAGGGCTTCGCCTTCGGTATGGGTGTCGAGCGCACTCTGATGTTCCGCAACGGGCTCAACGATATGCACGACATCGTTGAGGGCGATGTGCGCTTCTCGCAGCAGTTCGGGATGGTGGTCTGACATGCGCGTCCCGCTGAGCTGGCTGGGGGAGTGGGTTAACCTCTCCGCGGATGTCTCGCTCGAGAGTGTGCACGAAGCGCTCGTTCGCGTCGGCTTCGAGGAAGAGAATGTGCACTTCTTCCAGGTCACCGGACCCGTTGTCGTGGGTCAGGTGCTCGCTTTCACGCCTGAGCCGCAGAGCAATGGCAAAACAATCAACTGGTGCCAGGTGGATGTCGGCGAGGTCGAGCCGCGTGGCATCGTCTGCGGCGCACACAACTTCGCGATCGGAGACAAGGTCGTGGTGACGCTCCCGGGCGCTGTGCTGCCGGGGCCCACCACGTCTGATCCCTTTGTCATCGCCGCTCGCACGACCTACGGACATACCTCAGACGGCATGATCGCTTCCGCGCGTGAGCTCGGACTCGGTGAGGAGCACGACGGCATCCTGCGGCTCGCCTCGCTTGGGCTCGCTGATGCGCCGGTAGGCGCCGACGCGATCCACTTGCTCGGACTGGATGACACGGCCGTCGAGATCAACGTGACCCCCGACCGTGGCTATGCGTTCTCGATCCGCGGGGTGGCGCGCGAGTACTCGCACTCGACGGGCGCGGCCTTCCGCGATCCCGCGCTCGCCGTCACGCCGGTCCCGCCCGGTGAAACCTTCGACGTCACCATCGACGACGCCGCTCCAATTCGGGGCACGGTCGGCTCAAGTGCGTTCACCACGCGCGCCGTGCGTGGGGTCGACGTGACCAAGCCCACACCGCCGTGGATGGCGGCGCGCCTCAAGCTCGCAGGGGTGAGATCCGTCTCGCTGCCGGTCGATATCACCAACTACGTCATGTTCGAGCTCGGTCAGCCGACCCACGGATACGACCTCGGAAAGCTCCAAGGTGGCTTCGTGGTTCGACGAGCAGCGCCAGGGGAGACGTTGGAGACGCTCGACGGCGTCGTGCGCACGCTCTCGCCGGAAGATCTGTTGATCACCGACGGCTCGGGACCGATCGGCCTTGCCGGTGTGATGGGCGGGGCGACCACCGAGATCTCGGATGCCACCACCGACGTCCTCGTCGAGGCCGCGAACTTCGACCCCGTCACGGTTGCGCGCACCGCCCGTCGCCACAAGCTGCCGAGCGAGGCCTCCAAGCGCTTCGAGCGCGGTGTCGATCCACGGCTCGGGCCGATCGCGGCGCAGCGGGTCGTCGACCTGCTGGTCGAGCTGGCGGGAGGGACAGCCGATCCGCTCGGTTCGGTCTACAACGTGGCCCCGGCGCCGGCTTCGATCGCGTTCTCGCCGACGCTTCCGGCCGAGGTTATCGGCGTCAACTACAGCGAGGCCGAGGTTCGTCGCGCCCTTGAGCTGATCGGCGCTACCGTCGAACCCACCGCCGACGGACATTGGACGATCACCCCGCCGAGTTGGCGTCCCGACCTTACCGACGCTCTCACGCTCGTCGAGGAGGTGGCGCGCATCGTCGGATACGACCGCATCCCCTCGGTGCTCCCGATCGCCCCTCCTGGGCGTGGGCTCACCCGCGCCCAGTCCGCGCGACGGCGCGCCGCCGCGACGCTGGCCGCGGCCGGCGGGACCGAAGTGCTCGGGTATCCCTTCACCTCGGCGGCGGCGGTCGAACTGTTTGCTCCGGGGGCGCCTGCCGTGAAACTCGCCAACCCGCTCGACCCGCAGAGCGGACTGCTCCGGCGCTCGTTGTTGCCGGGTCTGATCGAGATCGCTCGCCGCAACCTCTCCCGCGGGATGACCGACCTCGCGCTCTTCGAGATCGGAACCGTGTTCCTTCCCGAGCCCGGTGTCTTGTACGGCACGGAGTCCATCCCCCCCGGAGCAGAGCGCCCAGACGAGGCCACCCGCTTTGCCATGGATGCGAGCATCCCGCCGCAGCCATGGCATGTCGGAGGCCTGTTCCTCGGTGACGCGCTGGGCAAGCAACCGGGCGCCTCCGCCGTGCCGAGCAGTCTTACCGATGCCCTGGATATCGCGCGGCAGCTCTCGGTGGCCCTGGCAGTCGACATCTCGATCGCGGCCGGATCGCATCCTGCCCTGCATCCCGGACGCACCGCCGAGCTACGGGTCGGCGACCGTGTCGTCGGCGTCGCGGGCGAACTGCTGCCCTCGCTCGCGCACCAGCTCGACTTGCCGCGCGTCGTCGCGCTCGTGGAACTCGACCTGGACGCCCTCATCGACCTCGGTGCCCGCCAGGCGACCCCGACGCCGATCGGCACCCTGCCGGCCGCCACGCAAGATCTCTCGCTCGTCGTTTCGGTGGAGACGTCGGCTGGCGAGGTGCTGGCCGCCGTCGCCGCGGGTGCCGGCGCGCTCCTTGAGGACGCGCGCCTCGTCGACGACTACCGCGGCGTCGGCGTCCCCGACGGCCGCAAGTCTCTCACCTTCGCCCTGCGCTTCCGCGGCGCTGACCGCACTCTCACCGCCG
Source organism: Microbacteriaceae bacterium (assembly GCA_043779945.1). Classification (GTDB taxonomy): domain Bacteria; phylum Actinomycetota; class Actinomycetes; order Actinomycetales; family Microbacteriaceae; genus Lysinimonas. Next base: position 14,136 of record JAYWDH010000237.1, on the reverse strand, counting down.
CCGAGGCGAGCGAGGCGAAGCTGGCCGGAGCTGCTCGCGCGGGGGAGCTGTTCGGGGCGACAGTTCGCGAGTAGCGTTCGCGCGCGGTACAATCATGCTGTGCAGAACACGACGATCGAACTCCGGAGCGCTGCTCTCCGTCGAGTCCGTCGTGCTCGCCGACTCCAGGCGACGCCGCGCCGCTGATTCAGCTTCAGCCGTTTTGCGTGACGTCGCCGCCCCGACACTGTCCCGTCGAACCCTAAGGTTGAAACATGTCGCTGTCCGTCGCCGTTGCTGGCGCGAGCGGATACGCCGGAGGCGAGTTGCTGCGGTTACTCTCCAGCCATCCGGATTTTGAGATCACCACGGTCACCGCGTTCCAGAACGCCGGACAGCGACTCGTCGCCACCCAGCCGCAGTTACGATCGCTCGCGCACCTCACGCTGCAAGAGACCACCACCGAGGTGTTGTCTGGCGCGGATATCGTGTTTCTTGCCCTGCCGCACGGCAAGTCTGGCGAGCTTGCCGCGCAGCTTCCAGATGACGTACTCGTCATCGACTGCGGCGCCGATCACCGGCTGACTGAGCCGACCGCCTGGGCCGAGTTCTACGGCGGCGAGTATTTCGGGGCGTGGGACTACGGCCTTCCCGAACTCATCCTGGCCAATGGGAGCGCACGCCAGCGCGACAACCTGCTTGGCTCCACCCGGATCGCGGTCCCCGGTTGCAACGCCACCGCAGTCACGCTGGGGCTGGCCCCCGGCGTCGCAGCGGGCATCGTCGAGCCGCACGATCTGGTCTCTGTCCTCGCGGTCGGCACCTCGGGAGCGGGCAAGAGCCCGAAGACCGAATTGTTGGCGAGCGAGATTGCGGGGTCGGCATCCGCCTATCAGGTGGGCGGATCGCATCGCCACAACCCGGAGATCGTGCAGAACCTCATCGCCGCAGGGGGAGTCGGCGTGAGCATCTCGTTCACGCCGGTTCTGGTGCCGATGTCGCGTGGGATCCTGGCCACCTCGACCGCGAAGCTCGCACCCGGCGTGAGTGCGAGCGACGTGCGGGAGGCCTGGGTCGCCGCATACCTGAATGAGACCTTTGTGCATGTGCTGCCAGCCGGACAGTTCCCGAGATCCGGAGACACTTCGGGCGCGAATAACGCCCTGATCGGCGTGACCGTCGACGAGCGGGCGGGCCGCGTCGTCGCGATCTGCGCGCTCGACAATCTCGTCAAAGGCACAGCGGGTGCCGCTATCCAGTCGGCCAACATCGCGCTCGGGCTGGCCGAGGCGACCGGCCTCCCGTTGAACGGAGTCGCGCCGTGAGTGTGACAGCAGCATTCGGCTTTGAAGCGTCGGGCGTGAGCGCCGGACTGAAGGCGTCCGGTAATTCCGATCTCGCCCTGGTTGTCAATCGCGGACCGCTCAACAGCGCCGCAGCTGTCTTCACCAGAAATCGCGCCCAGGCGAACCCGATCATCTGGTCGAAGCAGGTCATCGTGGACGGCGAGGTCAGTGCGATCGTGCTCAACTCGGGGGGCGCCAACTGCTTCACCGGATCGCAGGGCTTCCAGACCACACACGCCACCGCCGAGGCCGTGGCGTCCGAGCTCGGCATCTCGGCCGGCGACGTGCTGGTCTGCTCGACCGGGTTGATCGGCGAGCAGCTACCGGTCGACAAGCTGACGGCGGGCGTGACCGCCGCAGTCGCGGCTCTCTCGAACGACAGCGGATTGGACGCTGCGAGGGCCATCATGACGACTGACACCGTTCCGAAGACTTCGACTCGGGACATCGACGGCTGGACGATCGGCGGGATGGCGAAGGGTGCCGGAATGCTCGCCCCGGGACTGGCGACGATGCTTGTCGTCCTCACGACCGACGCGATCCTCGACTCCACTCAACTCGATGCGATGCTGCGGAAAGCGACGCGGCTCAGCTTCGACCGGCTCGACTCCGACGGCTGTATGTCGACCAATGACCAGGTCACGCTGATGGCGAGCGGCGCATCCGGAATCGTTCCAGACCTGGAGAAGTTCCAGGGCGCTCTGACCGATGTCTGCACTAATCTCTCGGTGCAACTGCAGTCGGATGCCGAGGGCGCTAGCCACGACATCACGATCGTTGTGCGAGGCGCTGTCACCGAGGACGACGCTGTCGAAGTCGGGCGCGCGATCGCGCGGAACAACCTGTTCAAGGCCGCGGTCTTCGGCAACGATCCGAACTGGGGCCGGGTACTCGCAGCGATCGGCACCACGAAAGCCCCGTTCGACCCGTACGCCGTCGATGTCACGATGAATGGCGTTCGGGTGTGCTCGAACGGAGCCCCAGACCGCCCGCGTGAGGAGGTCGACCTCACGCCGCGATCGATGTCGCTGTTCGTCGACCTGAAAGCGGGCGACGCGGAGGCGACCATCCTCACCAACGACCTCACCCACGACTACCTGCACGAGAACAGCGCGTACGCCTCATGAGTGGAGAGCAATCGCTCGTCAGTGACCCGCGTCTCGCTGATGCCGAGACCAAGGCCAGCACCCTCATCGAGAGCCTGCCCTGGCTGAAGCAGTTCGCCGGACAGATCGTCGTGGTCAAGTTCGGCGGCAACGCCATGGTCGACGTGGCGCTGCAGCGCGCCTTCGCCGAGGACATGGTCTATCTGCGCCACGTCGGCCTCAAACCGGTGGTCGTGCACGGCGGTGGGCCGCAGATCACCGCGATGCTCAAGCAGCTCGGCATCCCAAGTCGGTTCGTCGGCGGCTATCGCGTGACCACACCCGAGACGATGGATGTCGTGCGCACGGTGCTGACCGGCCAGGTCAGTCGCGAACTTGTCACCCTGATCAACGAGCACGGGCCGTTCGCCTCGGCGATTTCGGGGGAGGACGCCGGCCTCTTCCGCGGCTCTCGGCGCGGTGCCATCGTCGACGGCACCGTCATCGACATCGGCCTGGTTGGTGATGTCGTCGAGGTCGATCCGGCAGCGGTACTCGCCGAACTCAACGCTGGACGCATTCCGGTGATCTCCTCAATCGCCCCCGACATCGACGTGCCTGGGCAGTCGCTCAACGTGAACGCCGACTCGGCGGCCGCGGCGCTCGCGGTCGCCCTCGGGGCGGCCAAACTTGTCGTGCTCACCGACGTCGAAGGCCTGTACCGAGACTGGCCGAACCGCGACTCGCTGGTCTCGGTCATCGACACTGCCGAGCTGATCGGTCTGCTGCCGAACCTCGAGAGCGGCATGATTCCCAAGATGACGGCGTGCCTGGATGCGGTCAGTGGCGGAGTCCCCAAGGCGGCGATCATCGATGGTCGGCGACCGCATTCGATCCTGCTCGAGATTTTCACAGACGCCGGAATCGGCACGGAGGTGGTGCCGACATGAGCACCGAAACGCACACGCTGACCACGGAATACACCGATCGGCTCGCCGCGGTGGCAATGAAGTCGATCCCGCGGCCACTCGCGGTCCTCGCTCGCGGCGAAGGCGCCCGCGTCTGGGACGTCGACGGTGTGGAATACCTGGACTTTCTCGCCGGCATCGCGGTCAACGCGCTCGGCCACGCGCATCCGGTCTTCGTGGATGCCGTGTCCAGTCAGGCCGCCACGCTCGCGCACGTCTCGAACTACTTCGCGACCCAGCCGGAGGTCGAGTTGGCAGAGCGGCTGCTCCGGTTGACCGGCGGACAGCGGATCGTGTTCGGCAACTCCGGTGCGGAGGCCATCGAGGCGGCGATCAAGCTGTCGCGCCGCACCGGACGGACCCGAATCTTGGCGCTGGAGGGCGCCTTCCACGGCCGCACCACCGGCGCCACCGCGCTGACCGGCAAGTCTCCAATGCGCGAGCCGTTCCTGCCGTTGATGCCGGGGGTTGAACACATTCCCGCGACGATCGAGGCGCTCTCGGCCGCGATGAACGACGACGTCGCCGCGTTCTTCGTCGAGCCGATCCAGGGGGAGGCGGGGGTCATCGACCTACCCGCGGGCTTCCTCGCCGAGGCGCGGCGCCTCACTCAGCGGCACGGCGCTCTGCTGATTCTTGACGAGATCCAGACCGGCGCGGGCCGCACGGGCGACTGGTTCGCCTTCCAACATGACCTGCCCGCTGGCACGTTCCCGGATGCCGTGGCGATTGCCAAGGGAATCGGGGGCGGCTTCCCGATTGGTGCGCTCGTGGCCTTCGGGGACGCCGCCGAGTTGTTCCAGCCCGGACACCACGGCACGACGTTTGGCGGCAATCCGCTCGCCACCGCGACGGCGAATGCCGTGCTGGGCGAACTCGAGCGCGCGAACCTGGTCGAGAACGCGCGCGTGCGGGGTGAGCAGCTGCGGTCCGCAATCCTCGGGATCGGGTCGCCGCTCGTCAGCGATATCCAGGGCCGCGGGCTGCTTCTCGGGATCGGGTTGGCGGAGCCAGTTGCCGGCGCTGTCGCGGCTCGAGCCCTTGCGCTCGGACTGATCGTGAACGCGGCGACCGACCGCCGCATCCGAGTCGCCCCGCCGTTGATCATCGGGGACGCCGAGATCGCCGAGTTCACCCACCTTTTCACCGACGCCCTTTCGAGCTATGCCACCCCGACCGACGGAGCCTTCGCATGACCCGCCACTTCCTGCGCGACGACGACATCAGCACCGAGGAGCAGACCCAGATCCTGGATCTCGCCGAGACGATCAAGGCCGACCGCTGGGGCCGGACGCCCCTTGCCGGGCCGCAAACCGTGGCGGTCATCTTCGACAAGTCGTCGACGCGCACCCGAGTGAGCTTCGCCGTGGGCATCGCGGATCTCGGTGGCAGCCCGCTGATCATCTCGACTGCCAGCAGTCAGCTCGGCGGGAAGGAAAGTCCATCAGACACCGCTCGGGTTCTGGAGCGGCAAGTGGCCGCGATCGTCTGGCGCACCTATGCGCAGTCCGGGCTCGAGCAGATGGCGCTCGGCACGACGGTGCCGGTGGTCAATGCGCTGAGTGACGACTTCCACCCGTGTCAACTCCTGGCCGACCTGCTCACGATCCGTGAGCACAAGGGAACGCTGGCCGGACTCACGGTCACGTTCCTCGGCGACGGTGCGGGCAACATGGCCAGCAGTTACCTGCTTGCGGGAGCAACCGCCGGTATGCACATGCGCGTCGCAGCCCCCGCGGAGTTCAGCCCTGTCGACGATGTTGTGGCGGCCGCGAATGCCCGCGCCGCAGAGACCGGCGGCTCCGTCACGCTCTTCACCGACCCCCAAGAGGCCGCGGCAGGAGCGGACATCGTTGTCACCGATACCTGGGTTTCGATGGGCAAAGAAGGGGAAAAAGCGCACCGCGTCGCCGTCTTCGGCGGCTACCAGGTCACGTCGGAACTGATGCGGTTGGCCAAGTCCGACGCTCTTTTCTTGCACTGTCTTCCCGCCGACCGCGGCTACGAGGTGTCTGCCGAGGTCATCGACGGACCGCAGAGCGTCATCTGGGACGCGGCGGAAAACCGCCTGCACGTTCAGAAGGCACTGCTGGTCTGGCTGCTCGAGCGAGCAGCCTAGGGGTTCAGCAGACGGGACGCACCTGGGTCACCGAGCACGGTACTCACGATGATTCCCCAGAACAGGAAGAACGCGACGACTCCCGTAACCAGCGGGATCCAGAACGCGACCCGATGACGCAGAAGGAGAGGGATCGAGATGCCGGCGGCCACTAGATACAGCACGATGTGGCTCACTGCGATCGCGAGCGATGCGCCAGACGTCGAGCCCGAGAAGGTGCCGAGATGCTCCTGGGTGAAGAGTTGCTGGACGATCGACGGCAGGATGGCGGCGTACAACAGCGCGATGCCCATGCCGAAGAGTCCCAGCACCAACAGGATGATCGTGAGTACGAGGTCCCAGGTGCGGCGTGCACGCACGAACGGGGCGTTCGTGGGGGCGGTGGGCGCCGCGCCGTACGCGTTCGCGGGCCTGGCGGGGGCCGCGTATCCGGGGACTCCGTATGGGTTCGCGGGCGCTGCAGGAGCTGTGGCGTGAACGGGCGGCACGTGCCCGGTTGGCGCGTACTCGCCGTACCGCGGAACCGGCGGCACTGGGTTTGCCTGCGGCACCGACGGAGCCGCCTGCGGGACCGGTGGATCGAACGGACGCGGTTCTGAGTTCTGCTCCGACATGGCTTCCACCCTATCCCGCGCCAGCCGAGCGCCCAGATCCCCAGCCCTAGACTGAACACGAAATCAAGGAGAGCACCCCCATGACAGAACGCGTCGTCCTCGCCTATTCCGGCGGACTCGACACCTCGGTCGGCATCGGCTGGCTGAAGGATGCCACCGGCAAAGAGGTCGTCGCCCTCGCGGTCGACGTGGGTCAGGGCGGTGAAGACATGGGTGACATCCGTCAGCGTGCCCTCGACTGCGGCGCCGTGGAGGCCATCGTCGTCGACGCGAAGGACGAGTTCGCCAATGATTTCCTGATGCCCGCCCTCAAGGCCAATGCTCTCTACCAGAAGCGCTATCCGCTCGTCTCGGCGCTCAGCCGTCCCGTTATCGCTCGTCACCTGGCCCGCGTTGCCCGAGAACTCGGTGCTGACTCGGTCGCACACGGTTGTACAGGCAAGGGCAATGACCAGGTGCGCTTCGAGGCGGCTGTCGCGGCCCTCGCGCCCGAGCTCAAGACCATTGCGCCGATCCGTGACCTCGCGCTCACCCGCGACAAGGCGATCATCTACGCCGAGGAGCACGGCCTCCCGATCAAGCAGTCCAAGAAGAACCCGTACTCGATCGACAAGAATGTCTGGGGCCGTGCGGTCGAGACTGGCTTCCTTGAGGACCCGTGGAATGCGCCCATCGAAGATCTCTACGAGTACACCCAGGACCCGGATCACGATGGTCCCGCCGATGAGGTCACCATCACCTTCACCGAGGGAATCCCGACGGCGATCGACGGCGTGTCGGTTACCCCGCTACAGGCGGTCGAGCAGCTGAACAACTTGGCCGGCAAGCACGGCATCGGGCGCATCGACATCGTCGAGGATCGCCTGGTGGGCATCAAGAGCCGCGAGGTGTACGAAGCCCCGGCCGCGCTGACCCTGATCGCCGCCCACGAGGAACTCGAAAACCTCACTCTCGAGCGGGATCTGAACCGCTTTAAGCGCGGCGTCGAAGTTGAATGGTCGACGCTGGTCTACGAGGGACTGTGGTACTCGGGCCTCAAGCGCAGCCTCGATGTCTTCATAGACGACACGCAGAAGATGGTGTCTGGCGACATTCGGATGAGCCTGCAGGGCGGCCGCGCGGTCGTCACCGGTCGGCAGAGCCCGAAGAGCCTGTACGACTTCGATCTCGCAACCTACGACACGGGCGACACCTTCGACCAGTCACAGGCCAAGGGCTTCATTGAGATCTGGTCGTTGCCGTCGAAGATCAGCGCCCAGCGCGATCTCGCGCAGTAACGCCGATCGGGTCGGTCGAGAAGCGCTGATCGAGTCTGTCGAGATCGGGGAATGAAACGTGGTTGATTCTGAGGCAGAAGTCGGCTCCCTCTGGGGCGGGCGCTTCGCCGACGGTCCCGCGGCGGAGCTCGTGGCGCTGAGTCGTTCGACCCACTTCGATTGGCAGCTCGCGCGGTACGATCTCGCGGGCTCGCGGGCCCATGCGCGTGCGTTGGCTGTCGCGGGCCTCCTCGATGCCGACGAGTTAGCGCGCATGATCGACGGACTCGACGCGATCGACATCGGCGTGCGCAACGGATCTGTGACCCCGCGCGAGACCGATGAGGACGTCCACTTCGCCCTTGAGCGCGAACTCGTTGCCGAGGTCGGATCCGCGCTTGGCGGCAAGCTCCGCGCTGGTCGCAGCCGGAACGATCAGATCGCGACGCTGATCCGGCTCTACCTTCTGGACCACGCGGCGACGATCGCGGGCCAGACGGTGCAGCTTATCGACGCCATCGCGGGGCAGGCGAGCGCGCATCCGGATGCCGTCATGCCCGGTCGAACGCACCTGCAACACGCGCAGCCGATCCTCCTCGCGCACCACCTGCTCGCGCACGCCTGGCCGCTCGTCCGTGACCTGCAGCGGATCCGCGATTGGCGCGTGCGGGCCACCGCGTCGCCATACGGCGCGGGCGCTTTGGCGGGCGGCTCACTCGGACTCGATCCGGACGCTGTGGCATCCGAACTCGGTCTTGGCGCCCCGATGCCCAACTCGATCGACGCGACCGCGAGTCGCGATGTCGTCGCGGAGTTCGCATACATCGCCGCGCAACTCGGTATCGACTTGTCGCGCTTCGCCGAGGACGTCATCCTCTGGGCCACCCGCGAGTTCGGCTTCGTGCGTCTCGCCGACGCCTATTCGACCGGATCGTCGATCATGCCGCAGAAGAAGAACCCCGATATCGCCGAACTCGCGCGGGGCAAGTCGGGCCGCCTGATCGGCAATCTGACCGGACTCCTCGCCACGCTCAAAGGCCTGCCGCTCGCGTACAACCGCGACCTCCAGGAAGACAAGGAGCCCGTCTTCGACTCGGTCTCAACTCTCGAGCTACTGCTGCCGGCCTTTGCCGGCATGATCGCGACGTTGACGTTCGACGAGGTGCGAATGGCCGAGCTGGCGCCGCAGGGTTACTCGCTCGCCACCGATGTTGCCGACTGGCTCGTGCGCCAGAACGTTCCGTTCCGCGAGGCCCACGAGATCACCGGGCGACTTGTCCAGTTCTGCGAGGCCAACGGCCTCGAGTTGGACCAGCCGACAGATGCCGACTACGAACGCGTCGATCCCCGCCTGACCGGCAAGGTGCGTTCGGTGCTCACGGTCGCCGGCTCGATCGCGAGCCGCTCCGGGACTGGCGGAACCGCCCCCGCACGCGTCGCCGAACAGCTTGTGGCGCTGACCGCGGCCGTTCGTGCGACTCTTGTCTGAAATATCTGTCATGAGGAGACCCCGATGACCCTGTCCGGCAACAGCCGACGCGACCGCGGTGCGCAGCTCAAGCAGCAGCGCCTCGAGCGTCAGGGCAATGTGGCGAAGCGCTTCCCCTGGCTGATGCCCGCGATCATCACACTCGCCGTCATCCTCGTGGCCGGCGGAATTGTCGCGGCAGCCATGCTTGGGAAGCTGTTCTGAGCGATTCCCTGGCGCTTCTGCGCGGTTCAGCGGTCGAGGTCGCGCCACGCCTGCTTGGTGGGCTTCTCCACGGCCGTGGCGTCACGATCCGTCTGACCGAGGTCGAGGCATACACCGGTGAGACCGACCCCGGCTCGCACGCTTTCCGAGGGCCGACACCGCGCACCCGGATCATGTTCGGCCTGCCGGGAACGCTCTACGTTTACTTCACGTACGGCATGCACGTCTGTGCGAATGTGGTCTGCTCACCTGCCGGTGAGGCTTCGGCCGTTCTGCTGCGCGCCGGCGAGGTCGTCGACGGCGTCGAGCTCGCCCGCCAACGCCGGACGACCAGCAAGGCGGATCGCGACCTGGCGAGCGGCCCGGCCCGCCTCTGCGTTGCGCTGGGCATCACGCTTGGCGACAACGGGAACGAGCTCGTGAGCGGGGCGATCCGACTGGAGTCGCCGGCGTCGGCCCCGCCCGTCGTTGCCAACGGACCGCGCACCGGTGTCTCGGGCGCGGGCGGAATGGAGGCGTATCCGTGGCGCTTCTGGATCCCCGGCGACGCGACGGTCTCGCCGTACAAAGCGAGCGCGCGCACGCGACGCGGCTGAATCGCGGCGACTAGCCCAGTGCGCCGCCCGGCAGCACGATGACCGCGCCGCACACCACCGCCCAGATGAAGCTGGTGAGAGTTCCGATGATGAATCGCTCACGAGCCTCAGCGTTATCGAGCTCGGAGAACCGTCCGAGGCCCTTAATCGCGATCACCGCCGCGATCACCTCCGGGTGTCCGACGACGATCGAGGCGACGATCGCCACACGCTCGAGATAGCCGATCGCAGCACCGCCGCGCAGTACTTCCCGCGCCGTGTTTTCGCCCTTCTGTTTCACCAGAATGCCGCCGTTCTCACCGTCTTTCTGGCCACCGGTCGCCCGTGCGAGCACGAGCGCGGTCAGTGGGCCACCCGCGAACACCGCAAGTCCGGCGAAGCTCAGGGCGCTCAGTACATTGAGAAAGTGCGCGGGTGCGGGGAAGCTGAGCTGGAAGATGATCACCACGATGGCCAGTGCGACCGGCAGCAGCGCGAGCAGCGCGATCAGCGGTTCGTTGATCCGACGCGACACGATCGAGACGACAAGCGCCCCGAGCACGAGCACGATGATGACGGCCCAGACCGTGAAGCTGATGAAGCCTGTGAAGATCATTGTGTCGATCCTGCCTCACTCAACCGACTCGCGGGGAGCCGAGTCGGGCGAGCTCTGCGCGAGGAGCGTGATCAGGGCCGCGTGAGCAGCGATCTCGGTCCGCAGCTGCGCTGACTGCGCGCGCAGGCTGACGGCCTGCGGGGTGATCCCGAGTCGTTCGGCGGCCTGCTTCTGGCTGAATCCGACGCTGAGAAGGTCCGCGAGTTCCCAGCCCTCTGGGGTGCGGCGGGCGCGCAGTTGGAGCAGCAGTTCGATGAGTGGCTGGAGAGTCGCAGCATCCGGATGCCGCCCGCTCTCGATCGCGAGGGCGAACCGGGTCGGCCGCTTCTTGGCTGCCTCGACCGCGCTGCGGGCGAGCACGAAGGCGGAGCCGCCGAGCGCCCGTGTCGACTCCGGCAGCGGATACCGCACCTCGCCGGCTGCCATACCGACACTCCACTGCCCGTGGCGCGTGAGGTGGAGCATTAGGGCGAGAGCCGTGCCCGGGTCGGCAGTGGCGACCTGGAGTTCGTCGCCGGCCGAGCGGTCCGGCGGCAGAAGCAGCCGGGCGCCGCCGATCTGAGCGAGCGTGATGAGTTCGCCGTCGACCAGATCCTCGCCATGGCGACTGTCCACTTGGTCGGCGGTGATGGCGAACATCGTGGCTCCCTCGGTGATCTAGCTTCATGATCTAGCTTCATGATCGAGCTCACATCAAGTCTATTGACCTGATCGCGTCTTTATCAAGCATTCAGGCTAGATTTCACCACACGTGGTCGATGGCCGCCACTCCAGGCGAGCGTGAGCTCGCTGGTAACCTGTGCGCTATGCCAGCAACCTCGAGCGCTCTCGATCGTCAACGCAACGATCCCACGTTCGCGGATATCTGGGAGGAGATCCACTGGCGTGGTCTCGTCCACGTCTCGACCGATGCGGGGGAGTTGAAGACCCTCCTCGCCGGCCCCCCAATTACCTATTACTGCGGCTTCGATCCCACCGCGCGCAGCCTGCACCTCGGCAACCTGGTGCAACTCCTGTTGATGAGGCGTCTCCAACTCGCTGGCCACCGGCCACTCGGCCTGATCGGCGGATCGACCGGCTTGATCGGCGATCCGCGCCCAACCGCCGAGCGCACCCTCAACACCAAGGACACGGTCGCTGAGTGGGTGGGCCACCTGCGCGCCCAGGTCGAGCGCTACCTCAGCTTCGAGAGCGACAATTCCGCGCGCATGGTCAACAACCTGGACTGGACGCAAGGCCTCAGCGCCATCGACTTCCTCCGCGACGTCGGCAAGTACTTCCGCGTCGGGACGATGCTCAAGAAGGATGCCGTGAGCGCTCGCTTGAACAGCGATGCCGGCATCAGCTACACCGAGTTCAGCTACCAGATCCTGCAGGGGTTCGACTTCCTCGAGTTGCACCGCCAGTACGGCTGCGTGCTGCAGACCGGCGGTAGCGACCAGTGGGGCAATCTGACCAGCGGCACCGACCTGATCCATCGCGCCGCGGGTGTCTCGGTGCATGCGATCGGCACGCCGCTCATCACCAACTCCGACGGGCTCAAGTTTGGCAAGAGCGAGGGCAACGCCATCTGGTTGGATGATGCGCTCACGAGCCCGTACGCGTTCTACCAGTTCTGGCTCAATACCGACGATGCCGACGTGATCGAGCGGCTGAAGATCTTCACCTTCCTCACTCGGGAAGAGATCGAGCGGCTCGAGGGTGTCGTCGCGTCTGAGCCATTTCGGCGCGCTGCGCAGCGAACCCTCGCGACTCTCGTCACCGAGTTGGTGCATGGCTCGATGGCGACCGAGGCGGTGATCGCGGCATCCGAAGCTCTCTTCGGGCAAGGCGACCTCGCAGGGCTGGATGTCGACACCCTCCGCTCGGCGATCGCCGAGTTGCCCAGCGCGACGGGCACCCCTACGTCGCCAGTCGCGCAACTCCTGGTGGATGCGGGGCTCACCTCCAGCCTGGGGGAGTCGCGGCGCGCGATCGAGCAGGGTGGCGTCTACCTCAACAATGCGCGCGTGGACGACGTGGCGGCCGTGCTCGGCGGAGAGTTGCTGGCCGGCGGGATCGCCGTGCTGCGCCGCGGCAAGCGAACCCTTGCCGGCGTGGTCACCGGCTGACGGGGCCTCTTGTCTGCGCTCGCGACACGCCTTCGGACTCTCGAGGATTTGTAACATCCCGGACGCGAGCGTGTCCTATAGTCGGGCTCGGGAAGGAGCCCAATGGACGAAACCACGCAGAACACCGGTCAGACAGACGCATTGGTACGTTTGCTCGCGCAATTAAGCGCACCGACGACAGACGCGGTCGCCGTTGCGGCCGCTGAGCCGAAACTTCGCCAGGAAACGTCCGCGCTTGCCCCGGCAGCCCTCTTCGTCCCGCCCCTTTTTGTTCCACCTGCTGGCCCGCCCGCGGTCCCGCGCGCTCCCGAAATGATGGGCGCTGACGAGCTCGCTGGCCCGCCGCGGTCCTTCCCGATGGCCCCGGCCCCACTCCGAGCGCACGTTGCTCCCGTCCCGGCCGTAGCCGAGAACCCACCTGCGGTCAGCATCGCGCCGGTCAGCACAGCCCCGAGCACGCCGTCGTCTTCGACGGCAGCGCCTCTTGACTTCGGCGCCATGCTGACCGGCTCCGCCGCGAGCGCTGGCAGCGCATTGCCCGCCAGGCCTTTCGGGATCGATCGCGGGCCATCGGACGAACCCAATGTCGGAAAGTCGACCGTTGGCGAGAAGATCATCCTTCTGCTCGCCGTCCTGCTGCCGCCGATCGGTCTGATCGCAGCGATCGTCGCAGCAATCGGAAGCGCACGTCGGCGTGGCTGGGTGATCGGGATGCTCAGAGCCGCCGTCGCGATCGGCCTTGTTCTCAGTGTGATCGCCGCGATCGGCGGCTTCATCGGGTACACGCAGCTGCTGCTGCAGGATGCCCATCAGCAGAGGGTCGCCGCGAGTGCCGCCTTCTGCTACACCATCAAGGCCAATCCGACCATGAAGCAATTGCCCACATTCGGCTGGCCAGTGGTGGCGGCATCCATCCCCGACTCGTTGACGTCGATGCAGGCCTACGAGGATCGCTGGACAAAGCTAGTGAGGTTGTCGCCAGACGAGATCAGGCCCGAAGTGCAGAAGATCGCCACCGAGGCGAAGCACATCATCGATGGGGCGACCGTCGCGCGCACCGTGGACGATTCGACGAACATCAGGGCCATGTCCGTTGCAGCGTCGGCATCTGGAGTGCCGGGTTGGTACACCGAGTTCTGCAGCTAGCCCGAGATTCCGGAGCGCTCTAGCGCGACACGCCCGGGATGCGCCTGAGATTTGGCAACACCGCGATCCACACGTAATGTCATCTCTCGTCACCCCAAAGGTGCGGGAGAGCCGAAGAGCTCCTCGGCCTCAAGTGGGGACACCATCCCATGGCAACACCCGCGACTTCTTCACGGATCTAATCCTTGATGCTGACGTCGCGGCGAGCCTAAGATGGGACCACCAAGATAGCGGAAACTTACGTTTCCATCATGTGTCACAGACACGGCGACTTGGTGGTAGGTTAGAGCAGTTGCCCTGAATCCAACCCGAAAAAGTTGCGATTCTAGCGCGCCCGATCCTTGAGAACTCAACAGCGTGCACTATGTCAAATGCCAAAAAACCTCGGCGACCGATTTCGGTCGGTCGCAGAGATTCCTTTGGATTGACGGATTGTCAGTAGACAATCCTTTAGTCAGATCAAACTCGTCGCGGCCCACCGGTTTTCCCCGGCAGCCGTGACACAGATGTGCCGTCGACTTCGGTCGGCGTGCAATCAAACATTTACGGAGAGTTTGATCCTGGCTCAGGATGAACGCTGGCGGCGTGCTTAACACATGCAAGTCGAACGGTGAAAGAGGAGCTTGCT
>JAYWDH010000236.1:0-8814 GCA_043779945.1 Microbacteriaceae bacterium | reverse complement strand
CGGCGGGCACGCCGAGTGCGCCGCCCGGCAGGAAGTCGTGCTGGACGTCGACGATCAGCAGGGCAACCGTCACCGCGCGGCCTCCTGCAGCCGCTTGCGGTTGTCGTCGGCCTGCAGCGCGTCGGTGAACAGATCGAGCTCGCCGAGCAGCACGTTCTGCAGGTTGTGCGACGTGACCTTCACGCGGTGGTCGGTGACGCGGCTCTGCGGGTAGTTGTACGTCCGCACCTTCTCCGACCGCGCACCGGTGCCGATCTGCGAGCGGCGGGCCTCGTCCAGCTCCGACTGCGCCTTCTCGAGCTCCAGCTAGTAGATGCGGGCGCGCAGGATGCGCAGCGCGCGCTCCTTGTTCTGGAGCTGCGACCGCTCGTCCTGGCAGACCACCGAGAGGCCGGTCGGGAGGTGCGTGACGCGCACCGCCGAGTCGGTGGTGTTGACCGACTGGCCACCGGGTCCAGACGAGCGGAACACGTCGATCCGCAGGTCGTTCGGGCCGATCTCGACCTCTTCGGGTTCATCGACTTCAGGGAATACCAGCACACCCGCCGTCGAGGTCTGGATGCGCCCCTGCGACTCTGTTGCCGGCACGCGCTGCACGCGGTGCACGCCGCCCTCATACTTGAGGTGCGCCCAGACGCCCTCCACGGGGTCGGTCGCATTCGACTTGATGGCGAGCTGCACGTTCGTGTAGCCGCCTAGGTCGGTCGGATCGGCCTCGAGGATCTCGGTCTTCCAACCCTTCGACTCGGCGTAGTGCAAGTACATGCGCAGCAGATCGGCCGCGAACAACGCCGATTCGGCGCCACCCGCGCCGCCCTTGATCTCCATGATCACGTCGCGCCCGTCATCCGGATCGCGTGGGATCAGCAGACGGCGCAACTTCTCCTGCGAGTCCGACAACCCGGTCTCGAGCTCGGGAACCTCTGCTGCGAAGGCGTCGTCCTCCTTGGCGAGCTCCCGGGCAGCGGCGAGGTCACCCTGCGCCTGCAGCCAGTCATCGTTCGCCTTGACGATCTTGCTCAGCTCGGCGTAGCGGCGGTTGACCTTCTTGGCGCGCGCCGGATCCGCGTGAAGACCTGGGTCAGCGAGTTGCTGCTGCAGTTGTTCGTGCTCGGCCTGCAGCGTGGCGACCGATTCGAACACCGACTACTCCTTGTGGCCGTGGGACCCGTTGCCGCCGTGCCCATTCCCGTTGGCCACTGGCAGCGAATTCTGGATCTGTACGAGGAACTCGACGTTCGACTGCGTCTCCTTGAGCTTCGAGAGCACCACCTCAAGCTGCTGCTGCAACTCCAGGCCAGCGAGCGCTCGGCGCAGACGCCACGTGATCTTGACCTCTTCGGGGCTGAGCAGCTCCTCCTCGCGGCGAGTGCTCGACGCGTAAATGTCGACCGCCGGGAATATGCGCTTGTCTGCGAGCTGACGCGAGAGGCGCAGCTCCATGTTGCCGGTGCCCTTGAACTCCTCGAAGATCACGTCGTCCATCTTGGAACCGGTCTCGACGAGCGCGGTCGCCAGGATAGTCAGCGAGCCGCCTCCCTCGAGGTTGCGCGCCGCACCGAAGAACCGTTTCGGTGGGTAGAGCGCGCTGGCGTCGACACCGCCCGACAGGATGCGGCCGGATGCCGGTGACGCCAGGTTGTACGCGCGCCCCAGGCGGGTGATCGAGTCGAGAAGCACGACCACGTCATTTCCCAGCTCAACGAGGCGCTTGGCCCGCTCAATCGCGAGTTCCGCGACCGTGATGTGGTCCTCAGCGGGACGGTCGAAGGTCGAGGCGATGACCTCGCCCTTCACCGAGCGCTGCATGTCGGTGACCTCTTCAGGGCGCTCGTCGACGAGCACCACCATGATGTGCACCTCGGGGTTATTGACAGCGATTGCCTTGGCGACGGCCTGCAGGATCAGCGTCTTGCCAGCCTTCGGCGGCGCGACGATCAGGCCGCGCTGGCCCTTGCCAATCGGGGCAATCAAGTCGATTATGCGGGTCGACAGCTTGCTCGGCTCCGTCTCGAGACGCAGGCGCTCATTCGGGTAGATCGGGGTGAGCTTGCCGAACTCGACGCGGTCAGCGGCCTCCTCGACGGTTTGGCCGTTGATCGAGTCGATCTTGACGATCGCGTTGTACTTCTGGCGGCCGCTCTGGGCGTCGCCGTCACGCGGCTGCCTGATGGCGCCAACCACGGCGTCGCCCTTGCGCAGGTTGTACTTCTTGACCTGGCCGAGCGAGACGTAGACGTCGTTCGCGCCCGGCAGGTAACCGGAAGTGCGCACGAAAGCGTAGTTGTCGAGGACGTCGAGGATTCCCGCGACAGGAATCAGCACGTCGTCGTCGCTGAGCTCCGGCTCGAAGTCATCGTTCTGCGTACCGCGGCCGCGCTTGCGGTCGCGGTAGCGGTTGCGGCTGCTTCCGTCGCCGTCGAGCAGCTGGTCGTTCTGACCGCCTTGACTGCCCTGGCTGCGGTTGTTCTGCTGGCCGTTCTGGCCGCCGCTGTTTTGGCCGCCGCTGTTTTGCTGGCCAGCGTTTTGCTGGCCGCCGTTCTGACCGCCACCGTTCTGCTGGCCCTGCTGGCGGGTGTTCTGCACGGGCTGGCCACCGTTCTGGCCTGCGGGGTTCTGGCCTGCGGGGTTCTGGGCGTTCGCGTTCTGGGCGCCGGAGTTCTGGGCGCCGGAGTTTTGGGCGCTCGAACTGCGGTTGCGGTTGCGTCCTCTGCTGCGGGGCGCACTGCCCTCGTCGCCGTCACCCTCGGCCGCGCCGGAAGTGACCTCCGGCAGGAGCTTGTCAAGGTCGGCCGCGACATCGGCGACCGCGACGTGTTGCGGGGCCGCGGTCTCCGCGACCGGGCTCTCGGCAACCGGAGCGGCGACCGAGAGTGCCGCGGCGTCCAGAGTCGACGCGCTCACGCGGCGGGAACGACGCACGGGTACGGTGTCATCGGAGATCGGTGCGGACTCGGCGGGCCGCTCGGCGACGCTCTCGGGCGCCAGGTCCTGCACGAACTCGGCGGGCGCCTTCGCGCTCGCGTCGTCAATCGGCGCGGCAGCGGAGCCATCGGTGTTCTGGCCATCGGTGTTCTGGCCGAGAGAGCTCCGCGGGCCGTCGGCGGCAGCCGCGGCGGAAAGTGCATTCACGAGTTCTCCTTTGCGAAGCTTGGAGGCGCCGACGATTCCGCGCTCGGCGGCCAGGGCTTGGAGCTCGGCGAGCTTGAGACGGCTCAGATCGGTGGGGGCGCTCGCGGCGCTCGTGAGTGCATCGACATCAGTCACTGCTAGGGATTCCTTTTGTTCGACCCGGGCACGAAACAGCCCCGGGGATCGGCGGTTCTCCTGGCGCGGGTTCGGGTGCCTGAAACAGGATTGTTCAGAGCGGGATTCCGCGAGGCGAATGCCAGTGGGATTGCATTCAGCGCGGGGTCAACCCACCGCGTCATTCGAATGCACCACCACTGTAGCACCCTTGAAGTCGACGGCGAGCAGCAGGCACTCCCACGGGGAATCCGCGTGTTCCGCGATCAGCTCGGCGGCGACCAGACGCTGCGCGGGGTCGCTGCCGAGCACGAGCAGCGAGGGGCCGGCACCCGAGACGACGGCGGCGAGGCCGTGGGAGCGCAGCATCCGGATCAGGGAATCGGTCTCGGGCATGGCGCTCGCGCGGTAGCTCTGGTGCAGCTTGTCTTCGGTGGCAGCCAACAGCAACTCGGGGCTTTGGATGAGCGCCGCGATCAGGAGGGCCGAGCGCGACACGTTGAAGATCGCGTCCTCGTGCGGCACTGACTCTGGCTGCAAACTGCGGGCAAGGGCTGTTGACATCGTGGTGGCGGGAACCGCGACCAGGGGCGAGACGCCGCGATGCACGATGAGCTTCTTATGGCGTGGGCCCTCGGGGGTGACCCAGGCGATCGTGAGGCCACCGAAGAGGGCGGGCGCGACGTTGTCCGGATGCCCCTCCAACGCCGTCGCGAGCGCCAGCAGACCCTGCGAATCGATGTCGACGATCCCGTCAAGCAGACCCTTGGCCGCCATAATGCCCGAAACAATGGCTGCGCCCGACGAGCCCATACCGCGGCCGTGCGGGATCGAGTTCCGCGCGATCACTTCGAGCCCCGGCACCTCCTGGCCGTACGTCTCGAAGGCATAGGCGATCGAGCGCACCACGAGGTTGGACTCGTCGGTCGGCACCTCACCGGCACCGACGCCGATCACCTCCACGTGGGCTCCTGGCTCGTCGCGGACGGCCACGGTCAACTCGTCGTACAGCGATAGCGCAAGCCCGAGGGTATCGAATCCGGGTCCAAGGTTGGCGGTGCTGGCCGGGACCTTCACCTGCACCGAGCGCCCGCGCGGCACGGCGCCGATGCTCATATGTTGCTCGACGAAACGGAAACGAGCCCGAGCACCTCGGCGATCGTCGCGGTGTCGATCGGCACGACAGTCGGGGTCACCTCGCCACCGTCAGCGGTGCGGAGCGCCCATTGCGGGTCCTTGAGACCGTGGCCGGTGACCGTCAGGACCACGGTCGAACCCTTCGGGATCGCGCCGGCGGCGCTGCGCTCGAGCAGCCCTGCCACGCTGATCGCGGAAGCCGGCTCGACGAAGATGCCCACCTCTGCGGACAGGATCCGATAGGCGGCCAGGATGTCGGCATCCGAGATCGCGCCGAAGTAGCCGTTCGTCTCCTCGCGCGCCGTGAGGGCGAGGTCCCAGGATGCCGGATTGCCGATCCGGATCGCGCTGGCGATCGTGTCGGGGTTCTTGACAATTTCGCCGAGGACGATCGGTGCGCTTCCTGCTGCTTGGAAGCCGAACATGCGCGGGCGCTTGGTCGAGGCGCCACGGGCGGCGTCTTCGGCGTAGCCACGCGCATATGCGGTGTAATTGCCGGCATTGCCGACCGGGATGAAGTGGAAGTCCGGCGCGTCGCCGAGCACCTCGACGACCTCGAACGCCGCGGTTTTTTGACCCTCGATGCGGTCGTTGTTGACCGAGTTGACCAGGTGCACCGGATAGTTTGCCGCGAGTTCGCGTGCGATGTCGAGGCAGTCGTCGAAGTTGCCCTGCACCTGCAGGAGTTGCGCGTTGTGCGCGATCGCCTGGGCGAGCTTGCCCATCGCGATCTTGCCCTCGGGCACGAGCACCACCGCGGTGATTCCGGCGTGCGCCGCATAGGCGGCGGCCGAAGCCGAGGTGTTGCCGGTTGAGGCACAGATCACAGCCTTGGCGCCGTGCTCGACAGCCTTGGAGACGGCCATGGTCATGCCGCGGTCCTTGAAGGAGCCGGTGGGGTTCATCCCCTCGTACTTGACCCAGACCTTTGCGCCGGTGCGCGCCGACAGCGCGTCGGCCGGAATAAGCGGGGTGCCGCCCTCGCCGAGCGTGATAACCGGGGTCGCTTCGGTCACGTCGAGTCGGTTCCCGTATTCGTGCAGAACCCCGCGCCACTGGTGAGCCATATACCTGTATCCCTTGTTACTCGGTGCCTTCAACGCGCAGAACGCTGGTCACCCGAGTGACCACATCGCTCGCGCCCAGGGCCACAACCGTGTCGGCGAGCGCGCCCTCGGTGGCCCGATGCGTTCCGATTACCAGGGTAGCGGTGGCCTCGGCGTCGCCCTGACCGCTGCCGTGCCCGTCGGGAGCGACCGACTGAGCCACGGCCTCGACCGAGACGCCGTGGGCGCTGAACAGAGTCGCGATCTGGGCGAGCACACCTGGGCGATCGGCGACCTGGAGGGTGATCTGGTAGCGCGTGACGACGCTCGAGATCGGCAGGATCGGCAGATCGGCGTGAGTCGATTCGGCGACACCCGGGCCGCCGATCACGTGTCGGCGCGCGGCAGACACGACGTCGCCGAGCACCGCCGATGCGGTTTGGATGCCTCCGGCGCCTGCTCCGTAGAACATCAGGCTGCCCGCGGCCTCGGCTTCGAGGAACACCGCATTGTTCGCGCCGTGCACCGCTGCGAGCGGATGCGTCAGCGGAACCAGCGCCGGATGCACCCGCGCACTCACTCCCTCGATCCCGGTGTCCGGATCAGTGAGCCGCTCACAGACGGCCAGCAGCTTGATGACGAAGCCAGCTTTGCGGGCCGACGCGACCTGCTCGTGGGTGATCGCGGTGATCCCCTCGCGGTGCACCAGCTCGAGCGGCACGGTCGTATGAAAAGCCAGGCTGGCCAGGATCGCCGCCTTCTGGGCCGCGTCGTAGCCCCCGATGTCGGCGGTCGGGTCGGCCTCCGCGTAACCGAGCTCGGTCGCGGCGGCAAGCGCTTCTTCGAGGGAGCCGCCCTCAACATCCATACGATCCAGGATGTAGTTGGTCGTTCCGTTGACGATGCCGAGGATGCGGTGCACTCGGTCGCCGGCGAGCGAATCGCGGAGCGGACGGATGATCGGGATCGCCCCGCCGACCGCGGCCTCGTAGTAGAGCTGGGCGCCCACCTGCTCGGCCACTTCGAAGAGCTCTGGCCCGTGCGTCGCCAGCAGTGCCTTGTTGGCGGTGATCACGTCGGCGCCCGAGTTGAGCGCGAGCATCAAGTATTCGCGGGCTGGCTCGATGCCGCCGAGTAGCTCGATCACGATGTCAGCGCCGAGGATCAGCGAGCGCGCGTCGGTGGTCAGCAGGTGCGTCGGGATCGCGGTGGCGCGTGGCGCATCGAGCTCGCGTACCGCGACACCGACCAGCTCAAGGCCCGCGCCGACACGGCCAGCGAGCTCCTCACCGTGCTCCAGCAGAAGGGACGCGACCTGTGCGCCAACGGCGCCGGCGCCGAGCAGGGCGATTCGAAGGTTACGGTACTCGATCATGCGATGCCTGCGTCTCTCGAAAGGAGGTCGGCCTCGGTCTCGCGCCGCACGATGACGCGCGCGGCGCCGTCGCGCACAGCGACGACCGCCGGACGACCGAGGTAGTTGTAGTTGCTGGCGAGCGACCAGCAGTACGCGCCGGTGGCGGGAACCGCGACCAGGTCGCCGGGTTCCACGTCGGCGGGCAGGTAGTCGGCCCGCACGACGATGTCACCGGTCTCGCAGTGCTTTCCGGCGATGCGCACCAGGGCGGGGGTTGCAACCGATGAACGGTTGGCGATGCGCACTGAGTAGTCGGCCTGGTAGAGCGCAGCGCGGATGTTGTCGCTCATCCCCCCGTCGACGCTCACGTACTTGCGGATCGCGGTCCCGCCCCCGAGCGCCTCGTCCACGGAGACGGTCACGTCTTTGATCGTGCCGACCTCGTAGAGCGTGACGGTGGACGGACCAATAGCCAAGCGACCCGGCTCGACGGCGATCTTGGGCACCGGGATGTCGAGCGCAGCACACTCGGCGGCTACGACGCGCGCGAGCTCCCGCGCGATCGTCTCGATCGGAGTCACCTCGTCGACGCTGGTGTACGCGATGCCGAATCCGCCGCCGAGGTTGAGTTCGGGCACCTCGCCGCCCGTCAGCAGTTCAGCGTGCACGGTCAGCAGCCGACGCGCTGCCTCGGCGAAGCCCTCGGATTCGAAGATCTGCGAGCCGATGTGGGAGTGCAGACCCAGGAAGTGCAGGCTCGCGTGCGAGCGGATCTGCGCGACGATCGCGGGAGCATCGACCAGGGGAACGCCGAACTTCTGGTCTTCGTGGGCGGTCGCCAGGAACTCGTGGGTCGAGGCATGCACGCCGCTGTTGATGCGCAGTCGGACGGACTGAACGCGCCCATGGCGCTCAGCCGCGGCAGCGACACGTTCGATCTCGACGACGCTGTCGAGAACGATCGCACCCACACCGACCTCGACCCCGCGGTCGATCTCGGCGAGGCTCTTGTTGTTTCCGTGGAATCCGAGGCGGGCCGGGTCCGTGCCGGCGGCCAGGGCAACGGCCAACTCTCCCCCGCTGCAGACATCGATGTTGAGCCCGGCCGCAGCCACCCAGCGGGCGATTTCGACGCTCAGGAAGGCTTTGCCGGCGTAGTAGACCAGAGCGTGCGATCCGATCGATTCGAAGGCGTCGTCGAAAGCCGCTTTCAGTTCGGCGGCGCGGCCGCGGGCATCAGCCTCGTCGACGACGTACAGCGGAGTGCCGAACTCGGCGACAAGCGCCGTGGCAGACACACCCGCGAGCTGGATGCCGCCCTCCGCATTCCGAACGGCGCCACGCGGCCAGACGGTCGCGGCGAGCGCGTTCGCGTCGTCCGGGTGGGCCAGCCAGCCGGGCGCGAGAGGATTCGCGGTCACAAGACCTCACTGTGGGTCGTCAACACGTGGTCGTCGACACGTGGTCGTCGCAACGAAGAGTGAGGCGAGCGAACCCGGCTTGGTCCCTGAAGCCACCCCCAGTGTATTCCCTGCTCGGTGACGCTCAGGGCTTCAGCAGCATGAACGCGCCTGCCACCAGGAACGCGGCGCCCACGACGAGGTACAGCACCGTCAGATTAGTGGTCTTCCGGATGGTCTCCCCGCGCGCTTCTGCCTCGGCATGTCCGCGCTCGTCACGAGCCCGGTTGGATCGCAGGATCACCACAAAGATCACCGTCGCCACGGCGATGATGAGCAGGACCGCCGGGATGCGCCAATCCATCAGCGCGCCGGACCTTTCGCAGCAGTAACTCCGACAGCCAGAGGCGATCGCGTCGCCTCGAAACGGTCGAGGTGCTCTGCCGCTTCGCGGACGTCGTCGGTGACCAGCACAAGCTCATCAAAGCGCTTCTTGACTTCAGGTCTAGTCCTGGCGAACAGCGTGCCTGCGCTGCCCTGGGTCAAGACAATGCCCTGCCGAGCCACCGTGAGCACCCCGTCATCGCGGATGCTGTTTTGGAAAAGCTTGGCTGTGTGCGTCGCGAAC
>JAYWDH010000235.1:0-9012 GCA_043779945.1 Microbacteriaceae bacterium | reverse complement strand
CCACCTCGCATTGACGCTGGGTAAAAATTAATTCGGCGGCACTCCCGCTGCACCCCAGGAATCCCTAAGGTGGCGCCATGACCACTACCGCCCCCGCTCGTCCCACCGCCGTCGAACCGGGAGGCATCGAGGCCATCCCCGCCTCGAAGCGCCACGGTTCCCCCTGGCAACTCTTCGCCACCTGGAGCGCACCGAATCTCGAATTCGCGACCGTCTTCGTCGGCTTCATCGCTGTCGCGTACTTCGGCCTCGGATTCTGGCAGGCGCTCGCCGCGATCGTGCTCGGCAACGCACTCGGTTCCGCGACACAGGGGGTGCTGTCCACCTGGGGCCCTCGCGAGGGACTCGCGCAGTTGGTGCTGAGCCGCACGGCGTTCGGCAGCCGGGGCAACATCCTGCCCGCCGCCATCAACACCGTCATGGCGGGTCTCGGCTGGTTCGCGGTCAACTCGGTCTCCGGTGCGCTCGCGCTGGCCACCCTGACCGGGATGCCCGCCTGGCTGGCACTGATCATCGTCGTCATCCTCGAGGTGGCTCTTGCGTTCGTCGGCCATGACCTCGTGCAGTTCTTCGAGCGCTACGCCAGCATCGTGCTCGGCGCGATCTTCCTGATCGCCACCATCTCGATCTTCACGGTTGCGGATGTCAACTCCGCGGTGAAGGGTGGCGGCTTCAGTTTCGGCGGCTTCACCCTCACCGTCGCAGCTGCCTTCGGCTACGCGGCAGGCTGGAACCCCTACGCCTCGGACTACAGCCGCTACCTCCCCAAGAGCACCAGCAAGGTCAAGATCGGCCTGGCCGCAGGCCTCGGCAATTTCGTTTCGTGCACCGTTCTGATGGCGGCGGGTGCCGCGGCCGCTTTGATCACGGCTCCGGCGGATGCCAGCCCGACGGCGGCGTTCATCCACAGCATGCCGGCGTGGATCGCCACCCTCACGCTCGTCGCCATCGCAATCGGCGCCATCGCGGCGAACGCGCTCAACGTGTATTCGGGCGCTATGTCGTTCCTGGCTGCCGGAATCAAGATCCCGTTCTCGCTCCGCCGCGCAATCATCGCCATCGGTTTCGGCGTGATTGGCTTCTTCATCGCGTTGGTCTCGATCCTCAACGAGAGGATCGCCGCGAACTACGAGAACTTCCTGCTCGTGATCGCGTATTGGATCGCCCCGTGGCTCGGAATCGTGCTGGTCGACCGTCTGATCCGTCGCGGAACCTCGATCTCGGCCTTCATCCCCGACCACGCAAAGTACCGAAATCCCGCTGGCGTGATCGCGTTTGTGGTCGCAACTGTGTTCTCGATTTTGCTGTTCTCGAATCAGCAGTTCTTTATCGGATTCATCGCAAGATCAGCGCCCGTCGGTGATCTGACAGCCTTGGCGGGCTTCGTTGTGGCTGGCGTTTTGTACTTCGGTCTCTTCGCTGCCTTCAGGCCTCGACTTGGCGGCCCGTTGAGCGATGATGAATATGTCGTCGGTGTGGATGCTGCTGAGCCGTTCGAGGCGTCGACCGACGCTCCCACAACAGCGGTTGTCCCGCCGAGCGGTCGCACCAGCGTCCTTGCGATCCTCTCGCTGGTTTTCGGGCTCCTGGGGAGCAACATCATCGCAATTGTTCTCGGCCACGTTGCCAAACGCGAAATCGCCAAGACGGGCGATAGCGGTGACGGCCTAGCCATGGCAGGCATTGTTCTGGGATATCTCGGCCTTATTGTCGTACTTTTCCTTGTCCTCCTCTTAGCGTTCGCGCACCAATGAGGGCAGCGAATTGAACCGGATTTACGCTACCGACGCCGAGAAGCTCGCCGTCGCCACGGAGGAAGCCCTCGCGGGTCTCGCCGAGGGTGGCATCCCGATTGGTGCGGCGCTCTTCGACGAGGAGGGCCGCCTGCTCGGCAGCGGTCGCAATCAGCGCGTGCAGGGCGGCAACCCCGCCTTGCACGGCGAGACCTCGGCCTTCCTCAACGCGGGACGGCAGACCAGCTACCGCAAGACCACCATGGCGACAACGCTGTCGCCGTGCTGGTACTGCTCCGGCCTGGTTCGGCAGTTCAATATTGGTCGGGTGATCATCGGCGAAAACGTGAACTTCTTCGGTGGTCAGGACTGGCTGGTGGAGCACGGCACGCACGTGACGACGATCAACGACCCAGAGCTCATCACGGTCATGGGCAGTTTCATTGTCGCCAATCCCGAGCTCTGGAACGAGGACATCGGGGAGGAGTGACACCGGCTGTCAGGTTGACGCCCGATGAGGAGGTAGTGGATGACCGAGCAGGTTCAGCTGGCGCGCATGACCATCGCGGATGCCGGCGAGGTCCTGACATTGCAGCGCGCCGCCTATGTGACCGAGGCCCAGGTATACAAGGACGCCTTCATCCCAGCCCTGACACAGACTCTCGAGGAGCTCGTCGAGGAGATCGAGTCGGGCGGCGGATTCCTGCTCAGGCTCGAGACCGGACGGATGGTTGGCGCTGTGCGCGTCCGCATCCTCCGGGGGCTGCTACACATCGGTCGGCTGACAGTCGCCCCCGATCTGCAGCGCCGCGGTTTCGGCTCGATGCTCCTCATCGCCGCGGAAGCGGAGGCTGAATCGAGCGACGAGCACTCGGGGCTCGCCCCGGATGCCACTGTGCTCTTCACCGGCAAGCTCAGCGAGGCGAACCTGCGCCTCTATCGCCGCCGCGGCTACGTGGAGACCCACCGCGAAGTGTTGCGTCCGGGCGTGGAACTCGTGCACCTGCGCAACGAGTTCGTGGGGAGTAACTAGCCCGCAACGCTGCGCAGCCTCGGTTGCTGCTCGGCAGCGGCCGCGCCTGCGTCACGGGCCGCCACCACATCCACCCGCTGGTCGGGGCCGGGCAGCCAGAGACGCCGGGACTTCGCGCGGCCTGCCCAGGAGCGCGACGCCGAACTGACGGTGACCTGACGCGCCGTGAGGTGCCCGAAGCCAGCCCCGATGCCTGCCCAGTTACTCTCGGTGACGGTGAGGCGGGCATCCGATCGCGGCCAGTCGCCGAGGCTCACCAGCACCGCCTCACGTTGCCGCAGCCTCGCGGCCAGCTTGGAGGCAGCCGCCTCGCCGATGCGAGGTGCCAGCCTCCCGTTGGTACCTTCGCGCGTCGGTGGCCGCACGAGCACGACCGACACCACGTCGACGAGCGCAGAGACGACCGACAGCCATTGCTCGCCCGGGTGCGGCACGAGTACGAGCCGGTTGAGATCGATCCCCAGCCCGGCGGCTGCCTCGACGCCCAGGTCGGGCACGCCGACGATGGCGCACCAGGCTCCCGCCGCACTTGGACCCTGCAGCAGCCCGAGCGCGAGTGTCGTCGAGTTGTCGACCGCGTACGTGCCGCCGGCCTCGAGTGCGCCACCCGGCAGGAGCTCGCCGAGCGCGGGGTGCGTCGGCAGGGCCCGAGTATCGAGCGTGGTGCGTTGCATGCCCCGGATGCGCGCCTGCAAGTCGCGCACGACATCAACGTTGTCGACTGGGCGCGTTCCGGCTGGGCGCGGTTCGGGCGCGTCGAGGTCGTCGTCGATACGGAGAGCGACGGATACAGTCGAGGACGGGGGTGCCATCCCTCAAGTTTCGAACATATGTTCGATTATGTCAACGCGGGTCCCACAGCCGACCGGCACACTTCTCGCCGATGGGCCAACGCTCGGACGTGACCGTGACCGCCGACAGCGGGCAGATGGTCTCGTCGAGCAGATAGCGGGCGACGTCGTCTGTCCAGGCATGCGTCATGGCGCGAGTCTAGGCAGAGGATTCGCGATGGAACCTCGCACCCCTCCGAGCTGGGGGGAGCGCAGATGCCCGCATCTGTGCATAACCTGGCCTCATGAAACCTTGGCCACGCCTCGCCGTCGTCTACCTCGTACTCGCACTCCTCGGGTTGATCGGCACCTGGACGTTCAACGTCCTGGCGATCATGCAGAGCAGCCCCTTCATCACCGAGTGGCTGAGCAACCCGCCAGCAACACAGTCCCTGCAGCTGGATCTACTGGTCGTCGCGCTAGCGGCTGGCGTGTTCATCGTCATCGAGGGCCGACGGATCGGCATGCGGCACGCCTGGATCTTCTTGCCGCTCGCCGCGATCACGGCGGCCGCCTTCGCGGTGCCGCTGTTCCTCGCGCTGCGCGAGCGAAAGCTGGCGCAGCGCGAGCGCAGCTAGGCGCGGAATGCCGAAATGAAGATGCCCGGCATCTTCAGCCAGCTCGGCTTCTGCATGAACTGCGTCAGCAGCCGCCCGGTCGTCGCCGCCGAGCGCGCGGTCACGAACCACGGCGGTTTCGGGAAGAGAGCGAACTCGCCGTGCGCGGCCGAACGCGGGAATGGTCGGAACGGTCCGGTGACCACCGTTCGCTCGGTGTGATCCAGCAGCAGCGCGTTGTGCACAACACCGATGCCGGACTGCACATTGTCGAGCGTATGGCCGGGGAACGCGCCCCAGGAGGCGCCAGCGCTCAAGAAGCCGACTCCGGTCCAACTGTTGATCGCGATCGTGCCGTACTTGAGGTCGGCGATCGCATTGTCGAACCCGAGGCCGAGGCGCTTGCGCTCCTTGGGGTCGATCAGCAGGTTCGCGCCGAGAGTCCCCAGGAAGTCCGCGTTCACGGTTGCGACCGCGGCATCCAGGTATGCCTGTCCGGTGCCGGGCAATTCGATCACCCCGAGCACGGGGGAGAATGCCTCAGTCTTCTCGATGTAGGAGGCATCCTCACCGGCGTGGATGTCGACCAACAATCGCGTGCCGCCGGCCAGCTTGTGCGCGGCCGGATAGCAGGCCGCGGCATCCGCGACCCGATTGTCGCTGCCGGGATACCAGGCCTTCCGCACCGGGGTGCGCTCGAGCGCCGACCGCAGCTGCTCGAGGAAGGCCGCCTTCTGCGGCCAGTCGGAACTCAGCACCACGATCTGGCCGGCAATGCAGTTGTAGCCGCCGTTGTGCAACCGCATCGTCGCCACGTGCTCCGCCTGGTAGCGCAGGTCGCGTGTGGTCCAGACGCTGGGAACCAGGATGATCGGCGCAACGCCGCCGAGTTCACTCGTCATCGGCTTCTGCAGCAGGGGAGTGCCAGCCTTCTTGCGGGCAGCACCCTCCGCGCCGGGACCCCAGGCTACGACGTCGTGGGTTGCCGCGCTGCCCGTGATGTGTACGTGCTGCACGCTCTCGTGATGGGCGAGGTAAGAGCCCTCGGCTGCGCCACCCTGTACGATGCGCAGCAGTCCCGCCTCGATCAGCGGACGCATGGCCGCTTGGTACACCGTCATCATCCCCTGCATGATCGGGTTCAGCTTGAGAATGGACGCCCGGTTGCCCGCGACGAGCTCGTAAAGCACGTCCAGGGGCGGGATCGAGGTGATGTTGCCTGCGCCCAGCACCAGACCGACACCGCCGGCGCGGGTCGGCGTGAGCTCTGCGAGGCCGGCCTCACTGCGCGCCTGCTCGGGACTGATACCCGGTTTCAGCCAGACCTCCGCGCGGAAACCATGCAGCAGGAGCGCCTCGTGGGCGTTGAGGGGGAGCACGGGAACGGTGACGCGTCCGCCGGGAGCCGTGCCGAGGGTGAGGCTCTCGATCGGGGAATGGCCTGACGCGAGCGTCTCGACGGTCTTGGCGAGCGTGGCGACAGCCGAGAGTGTCGCGTAAGGACCGGAAATCCATTCCTCGCCGACCGCGGCAGACTCGGGATCCAGTTGCTTGATTCCGGAGGCAGCGTGCGCCCAGTTCGCGGCTTGGCTCGACATGGCGGCATGGACGGCGCGGAGAAGCTTCGCACGCGCACTCAGGGACATGCCCGCCCAGCGTGTCGACCCCTCAGCTAGTTCCCGAAGTTCACTGTCGAAACGCGCTCGGTCCTCGGCGGGGAGTTCAGAAATCACGCCCGAAGATGTGGGCGGGGCGACCGGTGTCGGGTGGGAGGGACCGGTCTGGTCTGCGATAGTCATGGATCTCCTTTGATCTCTACAAACAGTCTGCGCCTAAGTGTTCGGAGCGGACCCGTTAATGGAAAGGTCGCCTCGTGATCGAATCCGAACTCGTCCTGCGGCTGCGGGCAGCGGGCAGCGTCTTCGCCGAGCAAGAAGCGACACTGCTAACTGCCGAATCGGCGGACGACGACACGTTAGAGGCGATGGTCGTGCGGCGCGTTGCCGGAGAGCCGCTTGAGCAGATCGTGGGCTGGGCCGAGTTTGACGGACTCCGGTTCGTCGTCGAAGCGGGCGTGTTCGTGCCGCGGCATCGCACCGAGTTCCTGGTGGGGCGGGCGGCCTCTCTCGGGCGGCGGGGTGCGGTTATTCTCGACCTGTGCTGCGGGGTGGGGGCTCTCGGCGTCGCCCTGCGTGCTCGGCTCGGCGGGGCTGAACTCCATGCCGCGGATATCGACCCGGCCGAGGTCCGCAGCGCCCGCGTCAACGTCGGAGCGACGGGCCACGTCTACGAGGGCGATCTCTACGCGCCACTCCCGGACACTCTGCGCGGCCGCGTCGACCTCCTGCTCGCGAACGCGCCGTACGTGCCGACCGCCGAACTTGGATTCATGCCGTCCGAGGCGCGTGAGCACGAGCACGTCGTGGCGCTCGATGGTGGGGACGACGGCCTGGCAATCCACCGGCGGGTAATCATCGGGGCTCCAGCCTGGCTGACAGCTGGCGGAAGACTACTGATCGAGGTGAGTGATGCGCAGGCGCGAGTTGCTGCTGCCCTCATGGAAGAGGCGGGCCTCAGCGCGCGGATCGGCACCGAGGAAGACGACGACGGTGACGACACCACCGTTGTGATCGGCACGAAGCAGCCGAATTAGATCAAGCGGAAGTCCGGGATCGGATGCCCGTTGAAATACCAGACGAGCAGCACGAAGACGACGACATTGACGATCACGCTCACCCAGAACTTGGTGCGGAAACTCAGCTTCTTGGTCTTGTGACGCAGCAGCTGCTGCGCGACGATCGCGCCCGGCCAGCCGCCGATCAGCCCGATCAGCAGAAGCGTGCTCTCGGGCGTGCGCCAGCGGCCCTTCTGTGCGGCACGCTTGTCGGCCGCGTACATCGCGAAGGCCAGGATGCTCAGCGCGATGTAGAGTCCCGCGACGCTGAGCGGCATACCCCAGCGCCATCCGGCGACCAGGTAGATCGTGATGAAAGCGAGGATCGAGGAGATGCCGACCACGGCCGAGGTCGGACGCGTGACCGGTGCCGCTCGCTCCGTGTCAAGCTCCGGCTCGGCGTGCACGGCGCGGGTTTTACCCTTGTCGTCTGTTGCCAACTCGAAGGTGAGGTGCTGACCCTGGTACGGCCGCGCGGTGCCTCGGGGAACTGCGGTGAAATGCATGAAGACATCGTGCCCGCCGTCGTCTGGCTTGATAAATCCGAAGCCACGATCGTCGTTCCAGGTCGTCACGACACCGGCGAGCCTGGGCATCGTGGAAGAAGGCATCCCCCGATGTTACGCGCAGCCCGAGGAGCCGAGCACAGCCGGCCGGGGGACCAGTGGCCCCGGTGCGTGCACCAAGGCCAGCGGATCGGGGCCGACGTTCGCGAGCTCGACCAGCGAAATGCCGCGCGCCGAATACGCCTCCATATCGCGAAGGAAGGCGTCCGGATCCGGAGTGAACGGGTGGCCAGCATCCACGTACTGGACCACCAGCCCTGCCCTCTTCTTTTCAGCCCCGCTGCCGATCAAGATCGGGGATGTGGCTTGGAAGAGCGACGCTAGGCCCGCTCGCTGCCGTTGATCACGGCGTCGGCGAGGGCCCTGCGTACAGCTGCAACGCCGCGATACGGTCCCGTCGCGCAGCCTCCACGTCGAAGGCTGAGTGGGCCTCCTTTCGCCCGGAGGCGTCGCGGGGAGCCGAGACTTGATCGCGGTCAGACGATACCGCCAGGAACGCAGACAGCCCCGGACCGTGAAGATCCGGGGCTGTCGCATCTCGTGCGCGAAAGGGGACTTGAACCCCTACGCCCTTACGGGCACTAGCACCTCAAGCTAGCGCGTCTGCCATTTCCGCCACCCGCGCGAGATCGATCGACACGAGGACGACCGGGACACGACATTACCACGGTGGGGGGTCTCCCGAGCGACCCGGGCGCCAGCGTGGCGGTACCGATCGCCCAGTCACCTCACCAAGCTGTAGTCACCTCACCCTCAGTAGGGGGCCGGGTCGAACGCTGCCGCATTCCTGTTAGCCGCATCGTCGCGCCGCGATTGCGCGCGGCGACCTCCAACTGTCGGAACCCGCCTGAAACGCGGACGACACACCCTCCGGGTAGCGTGGACGGCATGGCCGAATCGGATGACGCCCCCGCCCTCGAGGCGACCGCACGGATCGCGCGCGACCTGATCCGTTTCAAAACGGTCAACTGGGGCGGGGGAAAGTCGGAGGGTGAGACCGAAGCCGCCCAGTACGTTGAGGCCGAACTCCTGCGCCTCGGCCTGGCCCCGCAGCTCTTCGATGCCGCCCCGCGGCGCACCAGCGTCGTGGCACGGGTGCCCGGTCGCGATCCCGAGCGTCCGGCGCTGGTGTTGCACGGCCACCTCGACGTGGTGCCCGCCGTTGCTGCGGACTGGAGCGTCGATCCCTTCGGCGGCGAGATCCGCGATGGCTTGCTCTGGGGTCGCGGAGCCGTCGACATGAAGGACATGGATGCGATGATCCTGACCGCGCTCGGCGAGCTCCTCGAGCGCGGCGAGCAGCCAGCTCGCGACCTCGTCGTCACCTTTTTTTCTGACGAGGAAAATGGCGGCGTGTATGGCTCGCACTGGATGGTCGACGAGCACCCCGAACTCTTCGCGGGTGCCAGCGAGGCGGTCAGCGAGGTCGGCGGCTATTCGATCGACCTCGACGGGAAGCGCGCATATCTGCTGCAGACGGGGGAGAAGGCACTGGTCTGGATCCGGCTCGTCGCGCACGGTACGGCCGCGCACGGCTCGCGCGTGATCCGCGACAACGCGATCGTCAAGCTCGCCCTCGCCGTCGCGGCGATCGGGCAGGAGGAGTGGCCGCTCCGGCT
>JAYWDH010000234.1:0-3167 GCA_043779945.1 Microbacteriaceae bacterium | reverse complement strand
CCACCGGAACGCGGTGTCGGCCCAGAGCGTAGTGCAGCGTCCGTCGTCGGCGGTCAGCCACGCGACGTCGGCCCGACCGTCGACGTTGGCGAGCTCACCGAAGCTGGTGTTGAGAGTCAGGCCTCGGGCGGGACGGCCAGCGCGCAGGTCGTAGCCGCCGTCGCCGGCATCGACTTGGTGCACCCCCACCGGATTGCTCCGATCGTCCAGTTCGAGCCGCACCGCTCCCGTGACGGTGACGGTCAGTTCCTCCGACGGGACGTCGCCAACTCGGAAGTATGGGTGCGCGCCGACCGCCCACGGTGCCGAGCGCTCCGACAGGTTCGTCGCCTCGTGGGTCACCGTCAGCCCATCGGGGTTGAGCTCGTACCGCACGCGGGTGTCGAGCAAAAACGGCCAGCCGTGCTGCGGGGCGATCAGCGCTCCGAGAGTGAGGGAGCTGTCGGTCTGCCCCACCAGCGTGTAACCCGTGTTGCGCAGGAGCCCGTGGCTCGCGTTGTTCAGCTTCGGCTCGCTGATATCCAACTGCTGCGGTTCGCCGTCCAGTTGCCAGACCGCGTCGCGCACGCGGTTCGGCCAGGGGGCAAGTACCATACCGCAACCCATCGGCGCGACGACATCGGAGCCGTACGGTTCGGTGAGCTGCACGCCGTCAACGCTCAGCGAGCGCAGGGCGGCGGCGAGTGCTGACACTTCGACACGCGTGCCATGGTGATTGAGCAGATACTGAGGGCCGGGCACGACGTTCAGCCTAGAACGTTAGTCCACCACCAGCAGTCGGGTGCCCGCGGCCGCGGCAGGCTCGCGAAGCATGTCGGCTCCGACACCTCCTGTCACCAGTGTGCCGAACTCGGACAGAACCCCGATGAGGCCGAGATGACGCTGGCCGGCCTTCGACCCGTCAGCCACCAGCATCCGGGCGGTGGATGCCGTGAGCATCTCGCGCTTCACCTCCGCCTCGGCGAGGTTGAGGTTGGTCACGCGACCGTCAACCGCGATCCCGTTGCAGCCCAAGATCGCGAGGTCGACGTGCAGCCCGGCCAGCGTCGCGCCCGCGAGCGGGTTGACGAGCGAGTGCTGTAGCGGGCGGAGCGTACCGCCCGTCACGACCACCGTGAAGCGCGGGATCGCCTGCTCGAGCGCGAGCGCGATCGACAGCCCATTCGTCACGACGGTCAGCTCGCTCAACTCGGCGCGCGCGACCAGCGCGCGGGCGACCGCCAGAGTCGTCGAGCCGACATCGAGCAGGATGCTGCTTCCGCTCGTCACGAGCCCCGCGGCCCGCCGCCCGATCGCGCGTTTCACCTCCGCGTCGCGCTCGGCGGTCGCCTCAAGGGGGGACTCCCGAGCCTCCGCCCGCGCCACCATGGCCCCGCCGTGCACCCGACGCAGAACTCCCGCGAGCTCCAGCGCGCTCAGGTCGGACCGCAACGTCACCTCGCTCACGCCGAACAGTTCGCTGGCGTCGGCGACGCGCACGAATCCCTCCTCGGTGACGAGCGCGGCCAGCCGCTCGCGGCGGGCGGCGGCCGGGAGGATGGCCGGAGGCGTATCGCCGAACGAATGAAGCATCCGGAACCTTTCGATAGCTTTCGACAACGCACGTCGCGCTTTCGATATCGTAATACCTGTGAACCTGGACGACATCGGCGACGACGCCCATGCACTCAGCGGCGGGATCGTACGCCGTGACGCTCGTCTGGCCGACGGTCGAGAGCTCTTTTACTTCGACGATCCGGGTACCGCGCTCGGACCGGATCGAGCGATCGATGCCCGGGCACTCGACCCGCGCCCCGACACGGCGACCATGCGCCAGGACCTGCTGACCGGCGAGTGGGTTTCGATCGCCGCGTCCCGGCAGAACCGGGTGTTCCTCCCGCCCGCCGACCAGGATCCGCTCGCTCCGCAGTCCGCCGCCAACCCGAGCGAACTGCCGGCGCTCTACGACGTCGCCGTGTTCGAGAACCGCTCGCCGTCGTTCGGGCCCGGTCTGGCCGCCGAGGTCAAGGCGGTCGGCGCTACCCGCGCGAGCGACCCGCCGCGCGGTTTGGACGACCTCGCCGTGCTCGGACTCGGTCGCACCCGCAGCTCGGTGGGCCGCTGCGAGGTCGTCTGCTTCAGCCCAGACACCTTCGGCTCGTTCGGCACGCAGACCGAGACTCGAGCGCGCACCGTCATCGAGGCGTGGGCGGACCGCACGGCGGCGCTCTCGGCACTCCCCGGCGTGGAGCAGGTGTTCCCCTTCGAGAACCGCGGTGAAGCGATCGGCGTGACGCTGCACCATCCGCACGGGCAGATCTACGCCTATCCATACATCACACCGCGCACGACCCGCCTGTTGGACTCGATCGATCGCACGGCACCCGACCTCTTCCAGCGCATCCTGGACAGCGAGCGCGAGGGACCGCGCGTCGTCCTCAGCGGCGAGCACTGGACCGCTTTCGTCCCGTTCGCCGCGCGCTGGCCGATCGAAGTGCACCTGCTTCCGAACCGGCAGGTGCCCGACTTCACGGCGACGAGCACCGAAGAGCGTGACGAGCTCGCGGGCCTCTACCTGCGCCTGCTGCGAGGAATCGACGACCTCTACGACACTCCGACACCGTACATCGCGGCCTGGCACCAGGCGCCGGTCAACCGCGGTCGCGACGCCGTGCGACTGCACCTCGAACTCACCTCGCCGCGTCGCGCCGCCGACCGACTGAAGTACCTGGCAGGGTCGGAGGCGGCCATGGGGGCCTGGGTGGGCGATGTGCCTCCCGAGGACGCGGCCGACAGGATCCGGAAGGCGATCGAGCGAGTATGAACGACATGCGCGACGAACTGCGCGAGCAGTTCGCGGACTTTACCGGCCACCAGGCAGACGGGCTCTGGTCGGCACCGGGCCGGGTCAACCTGATTGGCGAGCACACCGACTACAACGGTGGCTTCGTGCTGCCATTCGCGATCGACCGGCGCACCTTGGTTGCTCTCGGCGTCCGCGACGACGGGATTCTGCGGGTCGCGAGCACCTTCAGCGACGAGGTCGTCGAGCTCCCGCTGACCGCGCTCGCGGCGGCGCAGGTGGGCGGTAACTTGCGAGGGTGGGCGGCCTACCCGCTCGGTGTCGCCTGGGCCCTTGGCGAGTTCGGCGCCGACCTCGCGGCGGTCCCCGGCGCCGATCTGCTGAT
>JAYWDH010000233.1:0-3221 GCA_043779945.1 Microbacteriaceae bacterium | reverse complement strand
CTTCTGACGGAGCGGGCGCGCGGCTGTCATTGCGGTAGAAGCCCGAGCCGTTGAAGGTGACCCCCACGGTGTTGAAGAGCTTGCGCAGTTTGCCGCCGCAGTTCGGACAGACGGAGAGGGTGTCATCCGTGAAGGCCTGCTGGATATCGAAGGCCTCGCCGCACTCAGTGCAGCGGTACGAATATGTGGGCATGGGGCGAGAATCCTCAGAACGTGACGATGCCGCTCGGGGTCACGACACCGGTGACCGGCATGTCGTGACGCTCGCGCGGCACGGAGTCGACGAGTTCCTCGTCGAAGATCACAGCATAGACGGGCGGGCAGGCCTCCATCGACCCGAGCGTCTTGTCGAAGTAGCCCCCGCCCCAGCCCATCCGCATGCCAGTGCGGTCGACGCAGGCGGCGGGAACCAGAATCAGGTCGACGCGGTTGATCGCGATCGGTCCGAGCAGTTCGCCGGTCGGGGTCGGCATGCCGACAACGTCGGTGTCCTCATCGGCGCCGTCGTAGTGCGCCCAGTCGAGCAGGCCGTCGGCGCGCGTCACCGGAAGGAGCACGCGGGTTCCAGCGGACGCCGTCCACCTCAGGAAGTCTCGGGTGTTCGGCTCGTCGGGTCGTGAGAGGTATGCGGCCAGGAATCCGGCGTGCAGATCGCTCACGAGATCCACCAGGTTCTTCGTGAAACCTGCGGTGTCGGCGGCACGCTCGGTCGAGGTGCGGATGCGGCGGCGCTCGCGGAGTTCAGCGCGCAGCGCGCGCTTCTGGGCATCCACATCCTCGACCACGAGGAGAGTCTAAAGGTGGTGTCTATGTCGAGCGAGGCATGACCGATACCCTCGGAGCATGGCCATCCCGATCACGAAAGCCGTCATCCCTGCCGCGGGACTCGGCACGCGCTTTCTCCCGGCGACCAAAGCGATGCCGAAGGAGATGCTCCCCGTCGTCGACAAACCGGCGATCCAGTACGTCGTCGAGGAGGCGGTCGCCGCGGGCCTCACCGACGTTCTGATGATCACCGGTCGCAACAAGAACGCGCTCGAGAACCACTTCGACAAGGTCGGGGAGCTCGAAGACGTGCTGCGCAAGAAGGGCGACCTCGAGAAGCTCGACAAGGTGAAGCACGCGACCGACCTCGCCGACGTGCACTACGTGCGCCAGGGTGACCCCAAGGGTCTCGGCCACGCGGTGCTCCGCGCCAAGATGCACGTCGGCCACGAGCCGTTCGCGGTTCTGCTCGGTGACGACATCATCGACGAGCGGGATGTGCTCCTGACCCGGATGCTGCAGGTGCAGGGCGAGCGCAACACCTCAGTCGTCGCACTCCTCGAGGTCGAACCGTCGCAGGCGCACCTTTACGGCATCGCTACGGTCGAGCCGACCACGGAAGAGGACGTGGTGAAGATCACTGGACTCGTCGAGAAGCCCCCCTTGGGCAGCGAGCCGTCGAACCTCGCCGTCATCGGTCGCTACGTGCTCCGGCCCGAGATCTTCGAGGTTTTGGAACGCACCGAACCCGGCAAGGGGGGCGAAATCCAGTTGACGGATGCGCTGCAGGCCTTGGCGACCGGGCCCGAGTGGGGCGGCGGCGTGTACGGCGTCGTGTTCCGCGGACGTCGCTACGATACCGGCGATCGTCTGGACTACCTGAAGGCGATCGTGCAGCTCGCCAGTGCCCGAGATGACCTCGGTCCGGATTTTCGCCCATGGTTGCAGGAGTTCGCCGCTACGCTGGCGAGCGATGACTATGAGCATCCCCACGCTCCGTGACGGGGCGGTGACGATCCGCCCCATCCGGCAGCGAGACAGCCGTGCCCTCGAGCAGGAACTGGTCTCTAACCGCGCGTGGCTGCGTACTTGGGAGGCGACCAACCCGCACGGGCCGACCGGGTTCGACTCGCGGGCCAGCATCCGGTCCCTTCTCGCGAACTGGCGCGCCGGCTACGGCGTGCCATTCGCCGTCGAGTTCAACGGCGAGTTTGCCGGTCAGCTCAACGTGTCGGGAATGAGCTACGGCTCGCTCTCCTCGGCATCGATCGGCTACTGGGTGGCCGAGCGCTTCGCTGGCCAGAACGTCACGACGACAGCTGTCGCCCTTGCCACTGATCACTGCCTGTTCTCGCTTGGACTGCACCGCATGGAGGTCTGCATCCGGCCCGAGAACGCCCCGTCGCTGCGCGTCGTTGAGAAGCTCGGCTATCGCTACGAGGGATTGCGGCGCCGCTTCATCCACATCAACGGTGACTGGCGCGACCACTTCTGTTTCGCGCTCACGGTCGAGGAGTTGCCGATGGGGGTGCTTCGACGCTGGAGGGACGGCCACGTGCCGGAGGGTATTGGCAGTGTGCCGGAAGCCGACCGGGTGGCCGCCGCGAATCCGCTCCGCCTGGGATGATCCGATCCGTCTGCACTGATTCGCGTCGAAAGTGCGCTGTAGTTCGTGCTCTCCTGCGGTCGCGCGGCGCGTCGATCTCAAGTCCCGGTTGAAGGTCCATAACGTGTGATCATGGATTTCAAAGGGGCGGGTACGGCCATCATGGTCGCGATCGCCGCCCTGCTCTGGTTTCTCTACTTCGTGCCCACCTGGATGGCGCGGCGCGAGTACCTCGACACCGAGCGCACAGCGACGCGGCTGCAGCAGACACTGCGGATCATGGCTGAGACCTCCGAGTTGCCCGAACAGGTGCGTGTGGAAGTCCGAGCGCGCGATGCGGCTCGCCACGAACGGGTGCTGCGGGCTCACGAGCACCGTGCGGACGTGCTGGCCGCGCGCGCCGAAGCGACCGTGCGGGCCTCCACCCCCGCGATCCCGCACACGGCGGCGTCGGTGT
The DNA here is from genome assembly GCA_043779945.1 of Microbacteriaceae bacterium. Classification (GTDB taxonomy): domain Bacteria; phylum Actinomycetota; class Actinomycetes; order Actinomycetales; family Microbacteriaceae; genus Lysinimonas. The sequence continues at coordinate 393 of JAYWDH010000233.1, read as the reverse complement.
CATGGTCGCGCTCCACCCACACGCCCGGGGCGGCTTCGGCGCGACGGCGTCGCCGTCGGGCACACCGCCTTGCCAGCGTGCTCATGGTCGCGGCGACGGTGACGATCGGTGTACAGATGCTCCTGGTGGTCACAACCGGAGTCACCCCCGGTGCCTGGCTGGTCTTTGCGCTGGGAGCCGCGCCGGGCGTCGTCAGCGTGAACCTGCGGCGCCGACTCGACGCGCGGAGCGCTCACCGGGCGTTGGTGGCGAGCCCGGGTGGAGTGATCCGCGAGGTCGAGCAGCAGCCAGCCGTGGCGCGTCAGAAGAGTGCGGCATCCGGATGGACGCCCGTTCCGGTGCCGCCGCCCCTGTACCTGCACAAGCCGCAGGCGCAACCGATCGTCCCCGCGG
>JAYWDH010000232.1:0-9211 GCA_043779945.1 Microbacteriaceae bacterium | reverse complement strand
AGCGTTGGTGGCCGGTCGGTCACGGTGAGCATCCGCTCTACCGCCTAGACGTCGAACTCGACGGCGGTGAAGTGCCGCGCGACTCCTGGCACGGCCGCATCGGATTCCGCACGGTGCGCGTCGACACCGAACCCGATGAATCGGGTACCCCGTTCACGATCCTCGTCAACGATCGCCCGATCTACATCAAAGGCGCCAATTGGATTCCGGACGACGCCTTCGTGCACCGCGTGGATCGGGCGCGCTACGAGGAGAGGATACTGCAAGCCGCAAGCGCGAACATCAACCTGTTACGCGTCTGGGGCGGCGGCGTCTACGAGAGCGACGACTTCTATGATGTCTGCGACGAGCGGGGCATCCTCACCTGGCAGGACTTCCTGTTCGCCTGTGCGGCCTACTCCGAAGAGGAGCCGATGCGGTCCGAGGTGGAGGCCGAGGCAAGAGACAACATAGTGCGACTGATGCCGCACCCGAGCCTGGTGATCTGGAACGGAAGCAACGAGAACATCTGGGGCTTCGAGGAGTGGGGCTGGGCGAAGCGGCTCGGTGACCGCAGCTGGGGTCTCGGCTACTACCTCGACCTGCTGCCACGCCTGCTAGCCGAACTCGATCCCACCCGTCCCTACACCCCAAGCAGTCCTTTCTCTCCGAGCGATGACCACTCTCCGAACGACCCTGCACACGGATCCGTTCATCTGTGGGAACTCTGGAACCGCCAGGACTTTCCCAATTACCGCAACCACGCTCCGCGGTTCGTCGGGGAGTTCGGGTGGCAGGGCCCGCCAACCTGGTCCACCATGACACGGTCGCTTTCCGACTCGCCCCTCACCCCCGAGTCGCCGGGGATGCTGGTCCATCAGAAGGCGCAGGACGGCAACGTCAAACTCATCGACGGTCTCGTGACGCACCTTCCATTGCCGGACGACATCGACGACTGGCACTGGGCGATGTCGCTGAACCAGGCGGTGGCAGTGCAGACGGGCATCGAGCATTTCCGTTCGCTGTCGCCGCTCTGCATGGGGTCCATCGTTTGGCAACTCAACGACTGCTGGCCCGTCACCTCGTGGGCCGCGATCGACGGCGACGGGCGGCTGAAGCCCCTGCTCTACGCAATCAAGCACGCATACGCCGACCGGCTGCTGACCCTGCAGCCCCGGACCGATGCGATGATCACCAGCGCCGTTAACGACACCGACGAGGCCTGGGCCGGTACCGCGATCGTGCGCCGTCTGAGATTCGACGGGACGGAACTCGCGTCAACCGCCGTCGCCGTTTACGCGCCGCCGCGAACAACGTCGACGATTCATCTGGACCTAGCCGTGACGACTCCGGATGACGCCGCCTCCGAGCTTCTCGAGGTGACCCTCGGCGATCAGCGTGCCCTGTGGTTCTTCGCGGAGTACCGCGATTCGCGGCTTGAGGCACCGCGGCTCGAAGTCGCGGCGAAACTCGTCGACGGCGGCTACGCAATCACCGTCACCGCCGCGAACCTCGTGCGCGACATCGCCTTGCTTGTCGACAAACTCGATGGTTCCGCGCGAGTCGACGACCAGATCGTGACCTTGCTCCCGGGTGAGAGTGTGACCTTCGCAGTGAGCTCCGCGGCCCTGATCGAGGATGTCGCCTGGGCCGATCCGACAGTCCTACGCAGTGCAAACCAGCTGGTAACGGGCGCATGACGGGAGAGCTGCGCGACGAGCAGTTCTGCGGCATGACCTGGGGGTGGACCGGCGTGCGGGGCACCTGGGCTACTCCCCAGGCGGAGGACTCGATGTCGAAGCTTGTCGACCTCAACGTCAACTGGGTTGGGATCGCCTTCGGCGCGCTGCAGGCGACGGCGCAGTCCACGGACATCCGGTTCGGTGACGAGCCGACGGTGAGCGATGACGAGGTGCGTTGGGCGATTCGCGAGGCGAAAACTCGGGGACTCAAGGTCTGCCTGAAGCCCGTGGTTAATGTCGCGGATGGCACTTGGCGCGCCTTCATCGGCTTCTTCGACGAGGAAGTTCCTGGCGAACCGAGCTGGGTCCAATGGTTCGCCTCTTTCACCCGTTTTATGGTGCACTACGCCCGCATCGCGGAGGCCGAGGGCTGCGAGATGCTCTGCGTGGGCTGCGAGATGGTGCAGTCCGACAAGAGGGATGCCGAGTGGCGAGCCCTCATCGCGGAAGTGCGCGCCGCGTACGGCGGCCTCGTCACCTACAACTGCGACAAATACCAGGAGGATCGGGTCACCTGGTGGGATGCGGTCGACTTGATCTCCTCGAGCGGTTACTACCCGCTTGGCGAGTGGGATGCCCAGCTCGACCGGATCGGCGCGGTGGTCGCGCGGGAGCGCAAACCGTTCTTCTTCATGGAATCAGGCTGCCCGAGTCGCGTCGGGTCTGCAGCGCGCCCCAACGACTGGACGCTCCAGGGAGCCGTCTCGAGCGAGGAGCAGGCCGACTGGTATCGCGATGCATTCGAGGCGTGCGCGAAACGGCCATGGGTGCAGGGTTTCATGCTCTGGGATTGGCCTCCCCGGCTCTACGCGCCGGAGACGGCGGCCGACGACGACGACTACTGCGTCTACGGCAAGCCAGCCGAAGACATCGTGCGGCAGCACTACGCCGTTCGTCAGCACAGAGCCTCTCGCAAACAATGATTCGGCCGCCACCGTGACCGAACGACGCACTTCCGGGGTGGACGCCACCCGCCCTGGCCGTACCCTGCTCGGGTGGTTGCGGCCGTTCCGCGCCCGTCTCTTACTCTCGATGCTCGTTTTCGGGCTCAAGGACAGCCCCCAGTGGGTGCTTCCGGTGATCACCGCGTCGGTGATCGACATCGTGGTCTCGCACGGTCAGCCCCAGCGACTGCTCTGGTTGCTTGCGGCGGCGCTGCTAATCCTGGTTCAGAACTTCCCCACCAATATCGTCTTCGTCACGCTCTACATGGGCAGCGTTCGGCAGCTCGCCGTCGACATCCGCAACCGCCTGACCCACCAGCTGCAAGAACTCACGATCGGGTACCACTCGCGCGCGAGTTCCTCGATCATCCAGACCAAGATGATCCGCGATGTCGAGAACATCGAGTTGATGATGCAACAGTCTGCCCAGACGGGGTTCTCCGCGTTCTTCGTGCTCGCCGGGGCGATCGTGGTCACAGCCCTGCGCGTTCCCGCATTCGTGCCGGTCTTCTTCGTCGCAGTTCCGGTCGCCGCGATTCTGGTGCGCGGACTGCGCCGTCGATCGAATGCACGCAACGAGCAGTTCCGTCACACGGTCGAGCACCTCTCGGCACGGGTCGGAGAGATGTCAACGCTGATGCCGATCACCCGTGCCCACGGTCTTGAATCGGATGCCGCAGATCGCGTCGGTCGCAGTGCGGAAGGCGTGCGCGATGCCGGACTCAAACTCGATCGGCTCAATGGATCGTTCGGTGCCCTCAGCTGGATCTCGTACCAGTCGCTCGGCGTGCTTTGCCTCACCGGTGCAGCACTTGCCTCCCTCACCGCCTTTATTCCGATCACCCCGGGCGAGGTCGTGCTGCTCAGCACCTACTTCACCATCCTCACCGGCAGCACCGTGGCGCTGCTGTCTCTCGCCCCGATCGTCTCCAGGGGCATCGAGTCGGTTAGGTCGATCTGCGAAGTGCTCGAGGAGCCCGACGTTGAAGCAAACAGCGGAAAGGTGGTGGTGTCAGCCCTCGACGGCGACCTGCGCCTCGAAAACGTGGGCTTTGAGCACCCGGATGGCGTGCGGCCCGTGCTCTCCGGCATCGACCTGCACGTCCGGCGCGGTGAGACGATCGCCTTTGTCGGTCCGTCCGGGTCGGGCAAGTCCACCCTGTTGAACCTCGTACTGGGATTCCTGCGCCCGACAGAAGGCCGCATCCTCTTCGACGGCCGTGACATGGCCGAGCTCGACATGCGAACCCTGCGGGCTTTCGTTGCGGTCGTTCCGCAGGAGTCGGTCCTCTTCGAGGGCCCTCTGCGTGACAACATCACCCACGGGCTGGCAGCCGCAAGCGACGACGAGGTGCGCCAGGCTCTCACCGACGCCAACGCGATGGAGATCGTGACAGAGCTGGCCGAGGGCTGGGACACGGTCGTCGGCGAGCGTGGATCCCGGCTCTCCGGTGGCCAGCGCCAGCGCTTCGCGATCGCCCGCGCGCTGATCCGCGATCCCCGAATTTTACTGTTAGACGAGGCGACCTCCGCCCTGGACGGCGAGTCTGAGCGACTTGTGCAGCAAGCCCTCCAGAGGCTGATCGGGGGCCGAACCACCCTCATCGTCGCGCATCGGCTGTCGACGATCCGGTCTGCGGACCGCATCGTGGTGCTCGATCATGGCCGGATTGCGGAGCTCGGAACGCACGACGAGCTTCTCGCCCTCGATGGCCGGTATCGTCAACTCGTCAACGCGCAAACCCCCTGACGGCGCAGGGCAATGCAGGAGCTTGGATACCCATTTCGGCACTGGGCTCGCGTCGCACCGCGAACGCGGCTCGGCGAGACCACGGCCTCCCCGGCGTCTTCGATTCCGGGGTCGCAAGAGAGGTGGACCAGCGCCGGGCTTACTCCGCGCCAGGCAGCGTGCCAGCGAACGTGACGGCCCGATCGATCCAGGTGCGCAGCGGCACCTTGGTGCGCACCTCGTCGGCCGAGATCACGAACCAGGTCTTACTCTCGCGGCCGCCCATGATCATCCGGCGGACAGAGAGCTGGGAGTTCTCGAAAGACGCCGCTTCGGCTTTGGCGAGCCGCACGTAGGCGCCGCCTTCCTTGCCGAGCCGCACCACGAGATCGTCGCTGACGACGCCGCAGACGAGGTTTCCGTTCCACAAAAAGCCGGTTCCGCCCACGATTCCCTTCTCAACGACCTCGCCATCGAGCCGGAGGGTCTCGAGCTGCACACGGACTCGATCGAGCAGCTTGGTGGTGGGCATGCGCCCAGTATGCCGCCCGAATCGCCCGAACCGGCCTCGACACCGCCCGAACCGGCCTCGACACCGCCCGGGCTGCGTGCTTGCATGGGCGCATGGCGCGCATGATGTTTCCCAACTTCTCCAGCGGCCTCGGCTTCATGCGCCGTTTCGTCGACCCGGACGGCCTGCTGTGGGACGTGCTCGACATGGATCCGCTTCAGATCGAGCTGGTCCAGGTCGAGCTTGCCCACACCGATCAGGCCCAGTGCGCCGACCATGGTTGACGGATTCGGGCGACGCACCCAGACCGGGATCTTCCGATCGGGTGCCTCCGGTATCGCACAGCGAGTGCCGACCCGCTGGCCGTCGCTCGTCGAGGCCGCACGGCGCACAATGACGGCGGATGCTTGGGCGTATGTCCACGGTTCGAGCGGCACCGAGTCGACCGTCGACGCCAACGCGCGGGCCTTCGAGCGCTGGCGCATCGTGCCACGGATGCTGCGCGACGTCTCAGAACGCGAGCTCGGCATCACTCTGCTCGGCCACCAGTACCCGACTCCGCTGCTGACGTCGCCGGTCGGAGTGCTCGAGCTGGTGCATCCCGATGCCGACCTGGCCATCGCGCGAGCAGCCGGCTCGCTCGGCATCCCTGCGATTCTCTCGAGCCAGGCCTCGATCCCGATGGAGCGGGTTGCTGCAGAGTGCGGAGGCGGACCGCTCTGGTTCCAGCTGTACTGGAGCAGCTCCGACGAACTCGCCGCGAGCCTGGTGTCGCGCGCCGAAAGGCTTGGCGCTCAGGCGATCGTCGTCACTCTCGACACCCACATGTTGGGCTGGCGCCCCCGGGACCTCGATCGGGCGTTTCTCCCGTTCATTCACGGCATGGGCATCGCGCAGTACACCAGCGACCCGGTCTTCCGGCGACTCGTAGCCGAACGGATGACGCGGCCCGAGGATCCGGACGCTCCGAAGCCGAGGATCACCCCCACCGCCGTTCGCACCCTGCTCGGGATGACCCGCCGCTATCCCGGCTCGTTCGGCGCGAACTTGCGCTCCGGCGAGCCGCGCGCTGCGGTCGAGACTTTCCTCGACGTCTTCTCTCGCTCGGATCTCACCTGGGAGAACCTGGCGTTCCTGCGCGAGCGCACGGCGCTGCCGATCCTGCTGAAGGGCATTCAGCATTCGGATGATGCCAGACGCGCCCTCGAGTTCGGTGCCGACGGCGTGATCGTCTCGAACCACGCTGGTCGGCAGGTGGATGGCGCGATCGCCGCGCTCGACGCACTGCCCGGCATCGTCGAGGCGGTCGCCGGCCGCGCGCCGGTGCTGTTCGACAGCGGTGTGCGCGGCGGAGCGGACATCTTCCGCGCCCTCGCGCTCGGCGCGGCCGCGGTGTGTGTCGGTCGCCCGTGGGTCTACGGCATGGCCATCGCCGGGGAACAAGGCGCCCGGGAGGTGCTGCGCAATCTCCTTGCCGAGTTCGATCTGACGCTCGGGCTCAGCGGGCACCGCGCGGTCGGTGAGCTGACGCCGGATGTCCTTTTCGGCGGGTGACCCGGCCCGTCACGCGCCTTCGAGCAGTGCACGCGCCGTCCCCGCGTCGATGACGAGATCACTGATGAAGCCGCCGGCCATGGCTCCCCGAATGCTGGGGAGCTTCGACTCACCTGACACCACACACACCCGCCGCGCGACTCGCCTGATGATCGTGGGATCGGGACCAGTCGCACGTTCGTTCAGGGGAATCCCGTCGAAGCTGCCGTCCTCCCGGTAGAACACCGTCGCCAGGTCGCCAACCACGCCCTGCTGCTGCAGTTGATCCAGGTCATCCTGATCGAGATATCCGCCCGTGTAGACATGGCTAGGGAGAGAACCGGTCGGCGCTCCGAGTCCGAAGAGGGCAACGTCGATCTGCTTCTGAACGTCGAGCACGCGTCGCACGCTGCTCTCCCGCCACATCGCCGCCTTCGTCTCGGCGTGGTCGAAGAACGCCGGAACCGGGAACTGCTGCACGGTCGCGCCGAATGCCGATCCGAATCTCTGCAGGATCTCGCTCGCGTAGATGATGCCGGTAGTGCGCGGATTCCCAGCCCCGTTGAGCTGAACGATCTGCGAGTTGTGCGTCGGCTTGTCGATCACATGACGGCTGATCGCGCTCATCGTGGAGCCCCAGGCGATCCCCATCGTCATGTTGGAGTCGAAATACTGTCCGAGCACCCGTGCGGTGTAGAGCGCGACCCGCTCACGGCGGTCGACTTCGCTCGTGTCGTCGGGCATCGGGACGACGTGGGCGACAACCATGAATCGTCGACGAAGCTCCTCCTCGAGCAGGCTTGGCATCTCGCGAGGCGAACGCACCGTGATCTCGACGAGTCCGGTATCACGCGCGAATGTAAGCAACCGGGAGATCGAGGATCGCGAGGTCGACAACTCCTGCGCGATAGCGTCCATCGTGAGGTCCTGCAGGTAGTACAGGCGGGCCGCGGTGAGCGCATCTCGGGTGCGGAGCGGGACCGCATCGCCGACGTCAAGAGTCATCGGGCCAGGATTGCACATATGTGCACGAACTATGAGCGGATTTGCGGGATGATTAACACGTCGTATTTCTGACTTGGGAGCCCATCATGACCGCGCCACTTCGCCATTCCGTCCAGAGCCTTACCGAGCGTCCGAGGGCTCAAGTGCTCGTTCTCGGTGGCGGAATCAACGGGATTGCTACCTTCCGCGAGCTCGCACTGCAGGGCGTGGACGTCGTACTGATCGAACGGGGCGACTACGTCTCAGGGGCCTCCTCGGCGTCGTCGCACATGATCCATGGTGGGGTTCGCTACCTTGAGAATGGCGAGTTCCGGCTGGTCAACGAGGCCGTCCACGAGCGCAACCGGCTGCTCAAGAACGCGCCGCACTACGTGCGTCCACTCGAGACCACGATTCCGATCTTCAAGACTTTCTCGGGCGTGCTGGCCGCCCCCCTGCGCTTCCTGACCCACAAGCAGCGCTCGACCGTGGAGCGCGGTGCGCTGCTCATCAAGGTCGGCCTGGTCATCTACGACTCCTTCTCGCGCGACGGCGGCTCAGTGCCGCGCCACCGATTCCTGGGGCGTACGAAGTCGCTCGAGGCGATGCCGCACCTCAACCCGCACCTCAAATACACCGCAACCTATTACGACGCCTCAATGCACAACCCAGAACGCCTCGCCCTCGACGTGCTGCTCGACGGCGTCGCCACTGGTCACGGTCGCGCCTCTAATTACGTCGAGGTCGTCGGGATGGCGGGGTCCGCGGTCACGCTCCGCGACGTCGCGAGCGGTCACGAGTTCACGATGAGCGCGCCGGTCATCGTCAACGCCACCGGCCCGTGGACCGATCTCACCAACGACGCTCTCGGCATGCCCACCAGGTACATGGGTGGCACGAAGGGCTCGCACATCGTGCTCGATCACCCGGAGCTGCTCGAGGCGATCAAGGGCCGTGAACTGTTCTTCGAGAACGACGATGGACGGATCGTGCTGATCTACCCGCTCAAGGGGCGCGTCATGGTCGGCACGACCGACATCGACGCGGATCCGGGGCAGCCGGTGGTCTGTACGGAGGCCGAGGTCGACTACTTCTTCGAGCTGGTGCACCACGTGCTACCGCAGATTCGGTTGGAGCGCTCGCAGATCGTGTACCGCTTCTCTGGCATCCGTCCCCTCCCCCGTCACGACGACGAGACGCCCGGCTTTGTCTCGCGCGACTATCGAATCGAACCCGCCGAGCTCCATGACGGCGGTCTGCTGCTGAGCCTGGTCGGTGGCAAGTGGACCACCTTTCGTGCCCTCGGCGAGCACATGACGAATCTCGTTCTCGAGCGGCTCGGTGTGACCCGCTCGGTCTCCACCGAGACGATGGCGATCGGGGGCGGGAGGGACTTCCCGCGCTCGCCGAAGGACCGTACGTCGTGGGTTGACGCACACGCCGCGAGGGTAGGCACCGAACGGGCCGAGCAGTTACTCGAGCGGTACGGCACGACGGCCGCGACGATCATCGACTCCTTCGGAGCGACGGATGTGCCGCTCGCGCAGCTCGCTGGCTACTCGAGCGACGAGATCCGCTTCCTGGCGCGAGAAGAGCACATCGTGCACCTGTCGGACCTCGTCTATCGTCGCACCAGCCTCGCGTTCGTGGGTGCGCTTACAACTCCCCTGCTGGCCGAATTGGCGACGCTGGCCGGCGAGGTTCTCGGCTGGACGGACGCACAGATTGCCGACGAGCTGACGGCGGTGACTACCGATCTGGCAGCGCGTCACCAGGTCGTCCTCGAGGC
>JAYWDH010000231.1:0-3241 GCA_043779945.1 Microbacteriaceae bacterium | reverse complement strand
AGTTGTACTGGCTGGAGTTGATGATCGCACCCATGTCACTGGCCTCGTCCAGCGGGTCGCCGACCTTCATGGCGCCGAGCCTCGCGCTCAGTGTGCCGAGCACCTCGTCGTAGATGTCCTCGTGCAGGAAGAGTCGCGAGCCAGCGGTGCAGCTCTGGCCCTGGCGGGCGAAGCGAGAACTCAGCAACAGGCCATCGATGAGCTCGTCCAGGTCGCCATCGGCCGCGGCATCCGGGAAGACGATCGACGGGTTCTTGCCGCCGAGTTCGAGCGAGATGTGCGCGATCCGCTCTCCTGCGGTGGCAGCCACGCCCTTGCCCACCTCGGTCGAGCCGGTGAACGAGACCTTGTCGATTCCCGGGTGCTCGGCCATCGCCTGGCCGACGACGCTACCTCGCCCAGTCAGCGCGTTCACGACGCCGGCGGGCAGGTGGTTGTTGCAGACCTCGGCCAGCAGCAGGATCGTGAGGGGCGCGTCGTCCGCCGCCTTCATAATCACGGTGTTGCCGGCGGCGAGCGCTGCGGGCACCTTGAACCCGGCGATCATGAGCGGCGAGTTCCACGGCAGAATGCAGCCGACCACCCCGAGCGGCTCGAGGCGGGTGTACTGCAGTTGATTATCGCCAGCCGGGAGCACGGTGCCCTTGACTTCGCCTGCCACGCCCGCGAAGTACCGGAACAGCGAGATCAGCACGCCCACCTCGGGGCGGGCCTGGGTGCGAATCGCGTTGCCGGTGTCGATCGCGGTCAGGCGGGAGAACTCCTCGGTGCGCTTCTCGAGCTCGTCGGCGATCAGATTCAGCGCGCGGGATCGCTCGGTGAAGTGCCGACCACGCCAGGCCGGGAAGGCGTCGTGCGCTGCCTTGACGGCGCGATCCAAGTCGGCGACACCAGCCGAGGGAACCCGCGCGATGACTGCTTCGCGTTTGGCCGGATTCTTCACCTCGCGCCACTCGCCGGTGAGGGATTCGACCTGCTCGCCGCCGATCCACATCAGGCGGTCGGTGCGGCCGCCAATCACGTCGGTGGGCGTAACGGTGGCGGTGTCGGTCATGATCTGCTCCAGACGATGCGGGGATAACTCATTGTGCTCGAAGTCAGCTGTTCGTGAAATGCGGATCGCGCTTCTCGAGGAACGCCCGCATCCCTTCTTTCTGATCGTCGGTCGCGAACAGCGAGTGGAAGATCCGGCGCTCGAAGCGTAGACCGCTCGTCAGCGTGGTTTCGTAGGCCTGATTCACGGCCTCCTTGGCCAGCATCGCGACGGGTAGCGACATACCCGCGACCGTCTCGGCGGCGGCGAGTGCCTCGTTGAGCAGGGCACCAGCGGGGACGACGCGCGCCGCGATTCCCGCCCGGAGCGCCTCCTGAGCATCGATGGTGCGGCCGGTGAGCACAAGATCCATGGCAAGGGCCTTGCCGACCGCGCGGGTCAGCCGCTGCGATCCGCCGAGTGCTGGAATGACGCCGAGCTTGATCTCGGGTTGTCCGAACTTGGCCGTCTCCGAAGCGATCAGGATGTCGCAGAGCATTGCGAGCTCGCAGCCACCACCGAGCGCGTAGCCCGAGACCGCCGCAATCATTGGTGTGCGGACGGCAGCTAGCGTGTCCACGGCCGAGAAGAAGTCACTGAGGTACATCTCGAGGTAGCCCTGATCGCCCATCGCTTTGATGTCGGCGCCAGCCGCGAAGGCGCGCTCTGAACCGGTGATCACGATGGCGCCGATGCCTCGATCCGCGTCAAAGGTGGTGGCAGCCGCGACAAGCTCGTCGACCAGCTGGGGGCTCAGGGCGTTGAGCGCCTCTGGCCGGTTCAGCGTGATGAGACCGACGCGGCCGCGGGTTTCGACGAGGATCGTTGCGTAGCTCATGCTGAAACCTTTTCAGAGTTCTCACGGATCACGGTGATGATGCCCGAAAAGTCCCGTCCAGCGCCGCCCTCCTCAGCGAAGCGGCGGTAGATCTGCGCCGCGAGCGGACCGAGTTCGGCAGCCACGCCAGTCTGCTCGAGCGCGGTGAGGGCCAGGCCGAGATCCTTCGCCATCAGCGCGCCCGCGAAGCCGGGCTGGTAGTCGCGGTTCGCCGGGCTGTTGGGAACTGGTCCAGGCACCGGGCAGTTGGTGGTGAGCGCCCAGCACTGGCCGGATGCCGCAGACGCCACCTCGAATAACGCCTCGTGGGTCAACCCCAGCTTCTCGCCGAGCACGAAAGCCTCGCTGACCGCGATCATCGAGACGCCGAGGATCATGTTGTTGCAGATCTTCGCGGCCTGCCCGGCGCCCGAGCCGCCGCAGTGCACGATCCTCCCGGCCATGACCTCCAGGATCGGGTGTGCCGCTTCGAAGTCCGCCGACTCCGCGCCGACCATGAAGGTCAGCGTGCCCGCCTCAGCCCCCATCACGCCTCCCGAGACCGGGGCATCCATCCCGCGATGCCCCGCGGCGATGGCCAGCTCGCGGGCCGCGATCGCGTCGGCCACGTCGATCGTCGAGCTGTCGATGAACAGGGTGCCGGGGCGGGCGGCGGCGAGCAGCCCGTCTCGATACGCGTCGAGCACGTGCGCGCCGCTGGGGAACATCGTGATGACAACCTCGGCCGCGGCGACCGCGGAGACGGCATCCGGAGCCAGGATCACCCCGCTCGCCCCCGCACGCTCGAGGGCGGTCGGCACGACGTCGAAACCGTGCACGGCGTGACCGGCCGCGACCAGGTTGGCCGCCATCGGCCCACCCATGTTGCCGAGGCCGAGAAAGGCGATGGTTCTCATGCGCTGCTCCTTTGCATTGCCGGGACTGCTCAAACGAAGTACTGCTCAACCGCCTCGGGGATGACCTCGGCGAGGGTCGCCGGGTTCCAGCGCGGGGTGCGATCCTTGTCGATCACCTGAGCCCGGATGCCCTCGAGCACCTCGGTGCCGAGGGTGAAGTGGGTGGCGATCCGCAGGTCTTGGTCGAGCGCGGCCGCGACGCTCGGCAGGGCGGCCGCCCGTCGGAGTGCTGCAAGCGTCACCGCCACCGAGGTCGGCGACTTGCTGAGGATCGTCGCGGCCGCCTCCTGCGCGGCGGGCTCATCCGAGGCCGTCAGGCGTTCCACGATCGTTTTCGCGTCGTCGCCGGTGTAGAGCTCGTCGATCCAGGCGCGTTGGGCGAGCAGCTCCGACGGGGGCGACTCGACAGCGAACTCGGCGAGCACCTCTCGCGCATCGCGGGTCTCGAGAGCCTCGACCAGCGCGGGGAGCCGC
>JAYWDH010000230.1:0-9263 GCA_043779945.1 Microbacteriaceae bacterium | reverse complement strand
GAATGGATCGACCCCGACGGCTGGGTTGATGAGAGCCGACTGCGCACGGCGACGTCGCCGACCGGCGCGCGCGTCCTCACCGTTCACACCTCTCCCAGCGGGACAGCGGTCGGGGTCGCTACCGACATCCCTGTCGCCCGGCCGTACGAGGCGGTCCTGAACGCGACTCTCGTCGCCGAATGCGACGGTCTCATCCTGCACTCCGGTGCTTCGAAGATCATCCTGACCCGAACCGAGGTTCGAGTCGCCTTGATCCGTCGCCAACGGCTCGCCACGAAGGCGGCGCGGTTGATGGCCGAGTTACCGAGGCTCGAGCCGACGCGCTGACCTACACTAAAGCCCGTGCGTCTCATTGTTGCCCGATGTTCGGTCGACTATGCAGGACGCCTGAGTGCGCACCTCCCGCTCGCGACCCGGCTGCTCCTGGTCAAGGCCGACGGCAGTGTGCTGGTGCACTCGGATTCGCTGAGCTATAAGCCGCTGAACTGGATGAGCCCGCCCGCCACCTTCGTCGAAGATGACGTCGACGACGAGCGTGCCTCAGCCGGCGTCACGCAGCTTTGGCGCGTCACCAACGCGAAGACGGCCGACATGCTGGTCATCTCGATCCACGAAGTTCTGCATGACTCCGCGCACGATCTCGGAGTCGATCCGGGGTTAACGAAGGACGGCGTCGAGGCCGACCTCCAGCGCCTAATGGCCGAGCAGATCGAGCTGCTGGGCGAGGGGCACACCCTGGTGCGCCGCGAGTACATGACCGCGATCGGGCCGGTCGACATCCTGGCTCGGGATGCTGCCGGGGCCAGCGTCGCCATCGAGATCAAGCGGCGCGGCGACATCGACGGGGTCGAGCAGCTCACTCGCTACCTCGAGCTGATGAACCGCGACCCCCTGCTGGCACCCGTCACCGGCGTGTTCGCGGCCCAGGAGATCAAGCCTCAGGCGCGCACACTGGCGGCGGACCGCGGCATCCGGTGCCTGCTGCTCGACTACGACATCATGCGCGGGCTCGAGACCGGACACTCACGGCTGTTCTAACGCCCGTAGGCTTGCGGCAAATGACCCGACCGCCGTCGACTGCCCGATACAGCGCCGTTCTGTTCGATCTCGACGGAACGATTGTCGACTCGGCCCCTGGCATCACCGCGACGCTCGCGTACACCTTTGCGCGCCTCGAGCTGCCGGTGCCGAGGCCCGCCGAGTTGCTGCGGTGGGTAGGGCCGCCGATCCTCGACTCGTTCCGCGACTTGGCCGGCTTCGATGCCGAGCAGTCCCAGCAGGCGCTCTCGATCTACCGCGAGAAGTACCTCGCCGAGGGCGTGTACGACGCGAGCGTGTACCCGGGGGTGCGCGAGGTGCTGCACGCGATCCATGCGGCCGGGATCCCGCTCTCGCTCGCGACGTCCAAGCCCGAGACGCCGGCGCGGGCGGTCCTCGAGCACTTCAACCTGATCGAGCCCTTCGACCACCTCACCGGCGCCAGCGACGACGAAGTGCGCAGCGCCAAGAAGGATGTCGTCGAGGAGGCCTTGCGTCGCCTCGAGGCGGGCGGCGCCAACCTCTCGACCACAGTGCTGGTCGGCGATCGCCACCACGACGTGGAGGGTGCGGCGCACCACGGCGTCCCGACAATCTTCGTGACCTGGGGCTATGGTTCGCTCGCCGAGGCATCGGGTGCGATCGCGATCGTCGACACCCCTGAGCAACTGCTCGAGCAACTCGGGCTGTCGGAGCCGACCGGCACGCCCGGCGCTTAGCGGGCGAGGCGCTCCACGGCACCATCGAAGATCCCGGGTACCGCGCTGGCTACCGGCACGATGAGCCGGCGAACGGGGGACATAGCGGCGCGCACGAGAGTCCCGGTCAGCCTGCGGAAGTCGCGCGTCACTTCTCGCCAAGCCCGCTCGTAGCGAGCCGGATCCGCGGAAACCACGGCGTTGACGGCGGCGCGAGCCTGCCCCAACCCGATACGGATGCCCTCCCCCGTGAGCGCGTCGACGTACCCCGACGAGTCCCCGACTAGCAACACGCGGCCGGCCGTGCGCGCCCGCGTGTTCTGGCGGAGAGGCCCAGCGCCGCGCAGCTCGGTCGCGGGCTCGAGGCCTCGAATACGTTCGGCCAACTCGGGGCTGGCCGCCAGCGCGTCCTCGAAACGGACGAGCCGCCGAGCCAGCAGGGCCAGCCCGACCACCCCGTCAGCCGTCGGCGTCACATAGAGCTCGCCAAGCGGGGTCCAGTGCACCTCGATCAGGTCCGACCACGGCTCGATCGCATAGTGCCGCCGCAGGCCGTAGCGACGGCGGGCACTCGGCGTCTCACTGTGCAGTCCCGTCACGCGCGCGACGGTCGAATGCAGGCCGTCGGCCGCAAGCAACCACTCGGCACGGACGCCGGCCGCGGTCACGCCCGTGGCGTCCTGCTCGACCGCGTCGACGCGATCCGTGACGAAACGCACCCCGAGCTCCACTGCCCGATCGTGCAGTGCGGCGTGCAGCGTCGTACGCCGCACGCCGAGCGCGTTGCCCGCGAGGAAGTGATGCTTCGCGCTGCGGTGCCCCTCGCGGTAGTCGATCCCGCGCAGCGGGAAACCGCGCGGGGACACGCCGAGTCGAGCGAGGGCGGGCAGCGCACCCGGCATCAGGCCTTCGCCGCACGCCTTGTCGATCGTTCCGGCTCGCGGTTCGACAATGACGGCATCGAGACCGGCCATCCTCGCCTCGATCGCCGACGCCAGACCGATCGGCCCACCGCCGACGACAAGCACCTCTGTTTGCATCAGCCGCGGGCTCATGTGTGCACCCCCGTGCCGATTCGGGCGGCGCCGGAGAGGGCGCGATCCTCCGCGGGAATGCGGAAGACAATCAGCAGCACGGCGTTCAGTACCGTGAAGACGAGGGCGGTGATCCAGGCCGTGTGCACGAGCGGGAGCGCGACGCCCTCGATCGTGACCACCAGGTAGTTCGGATGCGGCAGCCGGGTGAACCGGTACGGTCCCGACGTCACGAGCGGGAGTCCCGGCACCACGATGACCCGCGTGTTCCACTGGTGACCGAGCGTTCGGATGATCCACCAGCGGGCCGCCTGCGAGGCGAGCGCAAGCACGAGCATCGGCCATCCCAGCCACGGCAGGAAGGGGCGGTCGAGCAGCCAGACCTCGGCAAGCGCCCCCAGTAGCATGCCGATGTGGAGCGAGATCATCCAGGGCAGCTGCCCTCGATTCGTCTCGACGCCGCCGCGCGCGAAGGCCCAGCGCGCGTTTCGAGCGGAGACGAACATCTCGACGATCCGCTCGCCACCGGTGAGCAGGACGAAGATCGTGAACAGCACGACGCTCACCGGAGCGGCGTCAACACCGGTCTGAATCATGTGATCCATCATGCGGCCCAGCGCAACAGTACGTACTCGCTCGTCACGCCCGGCCCGAGCGCGAACAGCACGCCGTTCGTGCCGACCGGCTGGTGCATCATGTCGGCGAGCACGTGCAGAACGGAGGCCGAGGAGAGGTTGCCGACGGCGTCGAGGGAGCGCCAGCTGGCCTCCAACTCGGCGTGCTCGAGGTGCAGGCCGTGCTCGAACGCCTCGAGTACCCGCGGACCGCCGGCGTGCGCGATCCAGGCGCCCACGTCATCCGGAACCAACCCGTGCTCGGCAAGTAGACCCCGAACATCGCTGTCGATGTTCGCGTCGATCGTGTCGGCGACCGCGGCGGTCAGCATGATACGGAACCCGGTGCCGCCGATGTCCCAGCCGATGACGCCCTCGCTGTCGGGGTACAACGTAGCCCGCGTGCCGAGGATCTCAGGGCCGGGCAACCCGAGCTCCGCGGCTCGACGCGCTCCGGCAACCACGACGGCCGCCGCGCCGTCACCGAACAAACCACTCGCCACGAAGTTCGCAACCGAGTCGTCGTCACGCTGCAGGGTCAGTGAGCAGAGCTCCACCGAGACCAGCACGGCGATCTCGTCCGGATGCCCCAGCAGGTAGTCGTGCACCCTCGCCAACCCCGCTGCCCCGGCCACGCAGCCGAGGCCGAAAGACGGCATCCGCTTGATGTTCTGCCGCAGGCCCAGCACGGGCACCAGTCGCGCGTCGATCGAGGGTGCCGCCATGCCGGTAACCGAGGTGAAGAGCAGGTAGTCGACCTGGTCGGCATCGAGTCCGCAGGACGCAAGCGCGGCCGTCACGGCGCGCGCCGCGAGCGCCGTACCCTCGCTGATCCAGAGGTCGTTGGCCTGCTGAAAGGTGCGCAGATTCCGGTACTGCTCGAGGGGCAACACGGTGTGCCGATGCCCGATGCCGCTCGCCGCGTGGAAGCGCGACATCACCGCGCGTTTGACCCGATCATCCGTGATGATGCCCGACAACTCCGCGGTGATCTCACTCTGCGAGTAAACGTTGTCCGGCAGCACGGGAGCGACTGCCAGAATTCGGGACATATTCGGAACGTAACACGCCCGCGCGCCTGACGCTGCCCTAGGGGAGGTGGCGTTCCTCCGGTCCGACGTACTCAGACAACGGACGGATCAGCGCGTTGCTCGCCACCTGCTCCATGACATGCGCCGTCCAACCCGTCACGCGCGCCGCGACGAACAGCGGCGTGAAAGTCAGAGTGTCGAAACCGAGGAGGTTGTATGCGGGCCCGCTCGGGTAGTCGAGGTTCGGCTTGATGTTCTTGCGCTCGTTCATCGCCGTCTCGAGAGTCTCGTAGAGGGCGAGCATCTCGCCGGCGTGGTGCTCCTTGATCAGCCGCCTCATGGCCGTCTCCATCGTGGGGACGCGCGAGTCGCCATTCTTGTAGACGCGGTGGCCGAATCCCATGATCTTGCGCTTCTCGAGCAGCGCCTGGTCGAGCCAGGCCTCCGCCTTGTCGGCCGAGCCGATCTCGTCGAAGACGTGCATGACGGCCTCGTTCGCCCCGCCGTGCAGCGGGCCCTTCAGCGTGCCGATCGCTGCGACGACAGCCGAATGCAGGTCGCTGAGCGTGCTCGTCACGACGCGCGCTGTGAAAGTCGAGGCGTTGAAGGAGTGCTCGGCGTAGAGCACCATCGAGATGCGAAAGACGTCGGCCGCAACGTCGCTCGGCTGCTCACCGAAGGTCATCCAGAGGAAGTTGCGCGAGTAGTCGAGGTCGCCACGCGGCTCGATCACGTCTTGGCCCCTCCGGCGGCGCTGATCGTACGCGACCATGGCCGGCACGGCGGCGAACAGGCGCACGGCCTTGGCGAGGTTCGCCTCGGGCGAGCTGTCACCGGCCTGCGGGTCATTGGCACCCAGGACGCTCACCGCGGTGCGCACGACATCCATCGGATGCGCCGCGATTGCCGTGAGGTCGATGGCAGCTTTCACGGCGGGCGCGAGCACGCGCCCGGCCCGTTCGGCTTTCTCGAACTCGGCCAGCTCGGCCTCGGACGGCAACTCCCCGTGCCACAGCAACCACGCCACCTGCTCGAACGAGCACTTCGCGGCGAGCTCCTGCACCGGATAGCCGCGGTAGAGCAACGAGTTGGTGTCTGGGTTGACCTTCGAGACTGCCGTCACGTCAACGACGACTCCCGCCAGGCCCTTCTTGATCTCGATGGTGTCGCTCATGTTGCTCACGTCCTTGGTTCGTTGGGTGGGCGCAACTCAGTCGTTTCGATTGTTACTCAGATCGAAGGTAAAGATCCCGTCGTCGAACTTCGAGTATCCCGCGTAGTCGACGAGTTCGTACAGCCGCGCACGTGTCTGCATCTCGCCGACTTTCGAGGTGAGCGAACCGTCCGCGATGATCGTATCGAGCCCGCGCTCGGCCGCGCCCATCGCGAGTCGCAGCAGCGAGACCGGGAAGATGACGATGTTCACGCCGGCCTCCGCGAGCTGCTGCGTGGTGAACAACTCACTCTTGCCGAACTCGGTCATGTTGGCCAGGATCGGCACGTCGACGGCGGCGCGGATGGCGGCAAACTCCTTGAGGGATGCCATCGCCTCCGGGAAGATCGCGTCGGCTCCGGCGTCCACGAGCTTCTTGGCGCGATCGATGGCAGCGGCCATCCCCTCCACGCCCCGGATGTCGGTCCGCGCCATGATCAGAAAGTTCGGGTCGCGGCGCCCCGACACCGCCGCGCGGATACGCTTCAAGGCGGTGTTCTCGTCGACGACCTCTTTGCCGTCGAGGTGACCACAGCGCTTCGGGTTGACCTGGTCCTCAATATGGAGGCCGGCGAGGCCGGCGTCCTCGATCAGCTGGACGGTGCGAGCCACGTTCATCGGCTCGCCGAACCCGGTGTCGGCGTCGACCAGGGCCGGGAGGTCGGTGACGCGAGCGATCTGCCCGGCACGCTGCGACACCTCGGTCAGGGTGGTGAGGCCGATGTCGGGGAGCCCGAGGTCCGCGGCGAGCACGGCACCGGAGACGTACACGCCCTCGAAGCCCTTGTCCTGGATCAGCTGGGCGCTCAGCGGATTGAAGGCGCCCGGCATCCGAAGCAGCTTCCCGCTCGCGAGCGCGGCCCGGAAGTTCGCACGCTTCTGGTGCGCAGGAATCGTGGTTTCCAACATCAGAACAGTCCCTTCGGCGGCGTCGGCAGGCCCGGCGCCCGGACGGTGAGGCCGCCGAGCTCGGCGGCGGTGAGCTCGGGCAGGCGCTGGGCCAGCGCAAGGAAGCGCTCAATCTCGTTGGCGGGGAGCACGCCCTCGGCGAGCGAGCGGAACTTGTCGATGTAGTTGTCGCGGGCGAAGGGCCGCGCACCGAGCGGGTGCGCGTCGGCCACGGCGATCTCGTCGACCATGGTGGATCCGTCGGCGAGCGTGATCTCGACGCGACCGCCGAAAGCCTTCTCAGCGGGGTCGTTTGAGTGGTACCGGCGAGTCCATTCCGGATCCTCGACGGTCGTGACCTTCTGCCAGAGCGCGACCGTGTCGGGCCGGCTGGCACGCTCGGGGGCGTACGAGTCGACGTGGTGCCAGCTCCCGTCCTGCAGCGCGACCGTAAAGATGTACGGCACCGAGTGGTCGAGGGTCTCGCGGCTGGCCATCGGGTCGTACTTCTGCGGGTCACCCGATCCTGACCCGATCACGAAGTGCGTGTGGTGGCTGGTGGCCAGCACGATCTTCTCGATGTTCGCGGGGTCCTTCAGCTCCGGATGCTGCGCCCCGAGCCTGCGCGCCAGGTCGATCCAGGCCTGCGCCTGATACTCGGCCGAGTGCTCCTTCGTGTAGCTGTCGAGGATCGCACGCTTGGACTCGCCCGCCTCGGGTAGCGGGACCTCGTAGCGCCCGGATGGCCCGTCGAGCAGCCAGGCGATCACGCCGTCCTCGCCCTCCCAGATCGGGGAGGGGCTGGTCTGGCCACGCATCGCTCGGTCGATCGCCTCGACCGCCATCTTCCCGGCGAAGGCCGGCGCGAAGGCCTTCCAGGTCGAGATCTCACCCTTGCGCGACTGGCGGGTGGCGGTCGTGGTGTGCAGCGCCTGGCCGATCGCTTGGTAGATAGTCGCGATTGGCAGGCCGAGAAGCGTGCCGATTCCGGCCGCCGCGCTCGGCCCGAGGTGGGCGACGTGGTCGATCTTGTGGGCGTGCAGGCTGATCGCCTTGACGAGATCGACCTGGATCTCGTAGCCGGTGGCGATCCCACGAACCAGCGCCGCGCCATCCAGCTGCTTGTGCTGAGCGACCGCCAGAATCGGCGGGATGTTGTCACCGGGGTGCGAGTACTCGGCCGCGAGGAAGGTGTCGTGAAAGTCGAGCTCGCGCACGGCGACCCCGTTCGCGAAGGCCACCCACTCGGGACTCGCGCGCACGGCCGAGCCGAAGACCGTCGCGCCGGGGGTGTACGGGTGGTCCTCGGCCTGGCCGCGAGCGGCGACCACGGGAGCGCGGCTCAGCGAGGCGGTCGCGACCGCGGCGTTGTCGATCACGCGGTTGATGATCATCTCGGTGACCTCGGGGGTGACAGCAACTCGGTCGGCGGCGACCTCGGCGATCTTCCAAGCCAGCTGCTCATCGCGGGGCAGGCTCTCGTTGCTGCGGTACATCCGCAGGGGGTGATTCTTCATGTTCAGGCGCCTTCCTGGCCGGTTGAAGGGTCGTTCGCGAGTGCGTGCTCGTGCTCGCGCTCGCGCTCGGAACGGTCGTGCAGGGTCGCGATGATTGTCGTGAGCGAGCCGCGCAAGTGCACTGCTGTGGCGGATGCCGCGAGGTCGGCATCCCCGTCGCGCACTGCCTCGCAGATCAGCCGGTGCTCGGCAGCGGCGCCCAGTAGGCGCTCGGGATTGTCCTGGGCGAGACGGCGAGCGCGGGACACCTGCACGCGCACACTCTCGAGCGCGGATCGCATCGCCGGATTGCCGACCGCGTCATCCATGGCGTCGTCGAAGCGGGCGACGAGCGCGTAGTACGCCGCGGTGCCCCCGTCGGCAAGCGTCTCGGTGGCATGGGCGAAGCTGTCGACCAGCTCCTGAAAGACCGCGGGATCACGACGCCGGGCCGCCAGCCTCGCGGCCTGCTGCTCAAGCGCCCCCCGCACTTCGAACTGCTGCGCGACGCTCTCGACCGAGATATCGGGAACGACACCAGTGCGGCCACGGCTGGTATCCACGAGACCCTGGAGCGCCAGGCGGGCGAGAGCGGCACGCAGCGGCGTGCGGGAGATGCCGAGGCGCAACGCGAGTTCGGTCTCGCTCAGCGCAGTGCCGGGTGCGATCTGCCAGTTCAGGATGTCGTCGCGGAGCGTCTCGTACGCACGATCACTGGCCAGCACACGCCGATGCTACGCCCGCGTATATCTTTCTGTATACAGAACAAGCAAAAGTCGCTATAAATGACGCTCTTTAGCCTATTTCTGTATCCAAAGCCAGTCATGCCTCCGCGAAAGTACGTGTTCGCAGCCATTTTCCTCCGCGAGAGTACGGATAACTTCGTGCTCTCGCGTCTCGGACGAAAGCCGGGTCAGCAATCGCCTCCGATGGCGCCAGCGGATGCGTGGTCGGGTGCCGCCGCACGGGATCCGGTCAGTTCGTCGACACCCGCGCTAAGCCGCTGATCAGCTCGCGCACCCGGTAGCCCAACCGACTGAACTGGACGTCCGATGCATCGTTCTCGTAGCGGAGCTCCGCGGCGAAGTGCTCAATGGAGGCCTCGCGGGCGGCCGTGTCGACGGCGGTGATTTCGGATGCGGTGGTGGTCGCGTCCCGACGGTAGCCGCGCGTCAGCCCCCCACCCGAGCGCGTCACAGCCATCGAGCACCGATTCCCTGCCAAGCCCCGCATGTCGGCGGCGGGTCGATC
>JAYWDH010000229.1:0-3264 GCA_043779945.1 Microbacteriaceae bacterium | reverse complement strand
TGCTGACCATAATTACAGACGCCACCGAGGAGAAGGCAAAGGCGAAGCACGCCGACTTCCTGCGCTACGCGAGCGACGAGGGCGCGCTCGTGTTCATGTCAGGGTGGATGGGCATCGACCTGTCGCAGTACGATCTCGACGAGCCGGTCGGCAACGTCAAGAGCAACGCGATCCAGTCGGTCATCGCCAACTATGCAGAATCCGCCGAGAATGGCGAGGAGTTCACGGTCCGCGACATCGGTCGACTCGGTGCGATCGGCGGACTCGGGCCGTTCATCGTCGGTTCCGGCGAGCAGATCGCCGACCAGCTCCAGGAGTGGGTCGAAGACACCGACGTCGACGGATTCAACCTGGCATACGCGATCACCCCCGGAACCTTCGAAGACATCGTCGAGCACGTCATCCCGGTGCTCCGCGCGCGCGGCGCCTACCCGGATACCTATCGCCAGGGGTCCTTGCGTCAGAAACTGCACGGCCGCGGCGACCGGCTCCCCGCCGAACACACGGGCGCCACGTTCCGGATCGGCGGCAGCGGTTCCACCGCGCCACGCTGATCCTGCGAAGCCGCGGGCGAGCCACGAAGAGCGCAAGTCTTACGACATCCGTACATTCACCGCACATTGTTCAGATGTGAGATGGCCACCATGAGTGTCACCGGATCGGCTTCAGCTCGACGAAAGGCAGCCCATGACCGTGACCCTGTTGCAGGAGACGCACCCGAGTTCGAGTACGCCGCTGGTTGTCTTCCCGGGTCTGTCAGGGCGAGCGGGGAGACCGCGGCGCTTCGAGCGCTGGGCTGAGCTGCGGGAGATCGCAGGACTGTCGGGATCGCGGCCGGTGTGGCGCATGCCTCGCCGGCTCGGCTTGGAACATGGGATTTCGGTGCACGACCTGGCCGCAGAGTATGCCGCGGAGTTACGGAGGCTCTTCGACGGCGCGGTCGATGTGGTCGGCGTCTCGACGGGGGGAAGCATCGCCCTGCAGCTCGCGGCGGACCACCCGGAGCTGGTGCGTCGACTCGTGCTCGTGTCCGCCGCTCATCGCCTGAGCGATGGGGGCCGCGCAACCCAGCGTGAGGTCGCCGCTCTGCTGCGCGGGCATCACCCGCGGCGCGCTGCGGCCCTGTTCTTGGGCAACACAGGCGCTTCTGCGATGAGTCGCGCGATGCTGGCCCTGGTCGGCCTGCTGCTGCCGCGCCTGGTCGTCGGCCGCGACGATACTGACCTGCTCCGCACGCTGGATGCCGAAGACATTTTCGACCTGGCGCCGCGCCTTGGCGCCATCACGACGCCCACCCTGGTGACCGGTGGCGCGCGCGACCGCTATTACAGTTGCGAAATGTTCGAAGGTACCCGAGCGGCGATGCCGCAGGCACACCTCAAGCTCTACCCGAGGAGCGGCCACATCGGCACCTTCGGTAACCGACTGCTGGCGCAGCACATCCGGCTGTTCCTCGAAGGTCCGGGCGACTAGCGGGACCTCAGTTCAGCCGGGCCACCAGTTGCGCCGACACATCGACGTCCTCGCTCACGTGATAGGAGGCGCAGACGCGGTGGTATCCGTCCGCGATCAGCAGGGGTGCGCCATCTAGGTCGCCGCGTACCAGGAGTACCGGGCTGAGCCTCTTACCGGCGCGGACCTGCTTGAGATCGCCCGCGACGTAGGGATCGTCAAGGGGCAGCAGCGGCAGTCGCGCAGCGCGGAGGATGTCCTTCGCCTTGTGCAGCGTGATCGGCTGATTGGCAAGCAAATGCACGAGCCGCTCGGCGTCGGCAGGGTCGGTGAGCAAGCCCAAGTAGGACTGAGCGGCGGGGTAGTCGTGCGGCTCAGGTTTGCTCGACCAGCGGACTTTCATCGACGTGTGGGCTCCTCTAAGCCAGAGTAGTCCGAGGAGGTCGTGCGATGGTTGCAGAACACTTGGCCCTGTCCCCAGTCCAACGGCTGCAGGTGGCGGAGTTCGACGACGCGGCGCACGAGCTGCGGCGGCTGGGGGGCGAGGCCTTCGGAACCTTCCTGCTCGTGCTCGCCGCCGGCGGCGCGAGTGTCGTCGACGAACTCACCCACGGGAGCATCGGCCGGGTTGCCGCCGTAACGGCCCCTGCGCTGATGGTGATGGCCGTGATCCTCTTCATGGGGGCGAACTCGGGCGCGCACCTGAACCCGGTGGTGACGATCGCCTTCGCGGTGCGCAGGGACTTCGGCTGGCGTCGCGTGCCAGGGTATGTCGTCGCGCAGCTCCTCGGTGCAACGCTCGCCGCCGGCATGCTCCGTCTGGTGTTCGGATCGGGGACGGCCCTCGGCGTGACAGTACCGGGCCGAGGTTTCAGCGAGCTGCAGGGCTTCGCCGTCGAGACGCTGCTCACCCTCGGACTGGTCAGTGTCGTGCTCGGGGCCGCATCGGGCGCGCAGAATATCGGCGGCCTGTCCGCCGTCGCCGCGGGTGGGTATATCGCACTGGCCGGCCTCTGGGCGAGCCCGGTCAGCGGCGCGTCCATGAATCCCGCCCGTTCTTTCGGGCCTGCGATCATCAGCGGCAACTTCGACGGGTTCTGGATCTACTTCGTCGGCCCGCTGCTCGGGGCTCTGCTGTCGTGCGGTCTCGCGTACCTGCTGCGCGGCCCCGGCGGCGGGCGGGCGGCATCGCTTGCCGCGCAGGGCGTCGGGTAGAGCAGGTTCCTGCTCGAGTCGCAGCTTGAGTCGCAGCTCAAGTCGCAGCTCGAGTCGCAGCTTCAGGTCGCCCCTCGACAGAACGCCGGGCATGAGCGAGCTCTCAGCCGCTCGCGCACCACGTCGGGCTCGTCCTCGCGCTCCACCTCGGGCTAGTCCTGGCGCCCAGTCGGCTTGGATGTGGTGGGGCCGGTACCGTGCTCTTCGCGGGACTTCGGATCTGGGCGACGTAGCCCCGCTCCCCCAACATCGCGTGTGGACCGTTGGCCAGATTCGCGTGCAAGATCGGCGGGCCGGTCATCCACGGTCAGCAGTCGGAATCTTTGCGGCCGCTGCGCCGACGATTCCCTAGCCGGCACTCGTGCCGAGGCGGCCGAGGCGGCCGAGGATAGCCTCACGGAGGGATTCTTTCGTCGGCATTCCGGATGTGCGCGACCCGTTCCGGTAGATGCGACATGCCAGATCGGTGGTCGGGTCCGCTCCTGGAACAGCATCGACCCCGTCGATCAAGATGGTGGGGGAACCCGCGAACCGGTGCTTGGCGGCATCTTCGGGCGTGCGGATCAGGGTGTAGCTCAGCGTCGCATTGGTGAGCCC
>JAYWDH010000228.1:0-3295 GCA_043779945.1 Microbacteriaceae bacterium | reverse complement strand
GCGAGCGCCGCGAGCGTGAACGCCTGGCCGAAGCGGATGACGCCGAGCGCCAGCCGATCTCGCCCGCCGCCGCATTCGCCGATCCGGGCCTTGCCCTCGAGGCGCCGGAGCGCGACCAGCTCTCGGTCGAGGAGCCGTCGCCCGCGGTTCGACTCGCTGCCGCCGGCCAACTCGAAGACGCCCCCACCAGCATGGTGTTCGAGATGGATACCCGCTTCGATGACCTCCTGGGTGAGGCGTCCCTTCCTCGCTCGGCATTCGCTCACGTGAGCGAGTCAGCCACCGCCTTTGTCCCGACCATTCAGGCCGAGCCGCAGCGGTCCGGGGCTGAGCTGAGCCGTCAGCGTCTCGTCACCGAGGTCCCCACCAATACCGGCCCGGCGTGGATCCTCACGCTGCTGCCGCTGTACACGTTGATGGCCGGCCTCATCCTGCTGCTCGCTGGCGCCGGCCAGCCGCCGTCATCCGTGCTGCTGACCGCGATCTTTGGGCTTCCCTATGTCGCCGGCATCGTGCTCTCGATTCTGGACTGGCGCGCCCTGAAGGCCGCCGGTATCGAACAGCCCGCCAGTTGGGCCTGGTCGTTCCTGACCGTGCTGGTGTACTTGATCGCGCGTCTCACGCGCACGGTGCGCGAATCGGGCACCGGATTCGGTCCGTTGCTCACCTTCTTGGTACTCGGCCTGTCGCTCGTCGTAGCCAACGTCGCGGTGCCGGGCCTCGTCATCCAGCTCTCGCCGGCGACCTTCGCCCACCAGGCCGAGATTTCCATCGCCCAGAGCGCCTCGGTGCTTGGGACCGAGGTCACCGCTAGCTGCCCGACAACACCGCCGTTGATCCCGCAGCAATCGTTCGTCTGCCAGGCCCACAAGCCGGGCGCGGGAACTTACGATGTGACCGTCAGCCTCCAGCGCTCCAACGGCTGGATCGACTGGCGTGTCGATGACTGGGGTGTCTTCACGGCCACAAGCTGAGCCTGGCCGTGGCGACTTGCCCCGAAAGGGGTCGAGAACTGTCGTGGGGCCGCTCGTAGACTGGCGGCGCCGTCAAACGTTGAGGAGAGATGCGTGTGACTGATCAAGCAACGCGCGTCGTTCCGGCGGGCTGGTACCAGGACCCCGCGCTGTCCGAACAGGTGCGCTGGTGGAATGGCCTCGCCTGGACCGAGCATGTGCGCGAGAAGCCGAAGGCCGCCGCCGCGACCGCGAGCGCTGCGTCCGCCGACAATCTCGTCGTGGCCGCGGCCTCGACCTCTTTCGCAGAACCGTCGATCACCGTGCCGGAAACGACCGAGCAGCGCATCGCCGCCTCTCGCGAGTTGGAGCGTCAGTTCGGCATCGGTATCCCGGAGAACGAGATCGTCACGAGTGCCACGGCACTCGGCTATGGCGGGGGCGCCAACAGTGCCTCTGACGCGGACTCGGGCATCGGCACGGACACGGCGGCCCCGACTCCGATCAACCCGGCCGTTCAGCAAGCCGCCGGCGGGCTGCCCGCTCGTCCGAGCGTCCGCACCATCGCGCAGACCGCAACCGGCGTAGCCTGGCTGATCGCTCTGACGCCGCTGCTCACCGTCGCCGCCGCGATCGCCGCTGCCTACGTCTACTTCTACGTGTCCGCGAATCCGGTCATCTTCGTGGTCGCATTCTTGCTGCCCTACCTGCTCGGCTTCCTCTGGGCACTGAGCGACCGTCGTACTTCGCTGTCGCGCGGATTCGACGCCCCGAGTTCCGCCTGGGCTCTGCTCGGCGGTCTCGGCTATCTGATCGCGCGTCGGCTGCGCGTCACAGGAAGCGGTCCGCTCGCGATGTTCCTCGTGGTCGGCGCACTCGCGATCGGCCTGCCAGCCGCCGCATACGCCGCCGGGGAGCTGAAACCTCTCTCGAATGCGCTCACCATCCAGAACGCGATCTCGAGCGATTACGTCGCCTCGGGGCGCGCCTCCGCAATCAACTGCCCGCCGTTCGTCGACGCGGCGACACAGGGCACCCTGTACACCTGCAACGCCACTCTGGCCAACGGCGTCAGCAAGCCGGTCTGGGTGAGCATCGACGGCGACCAGGGCCAGTTCAGCTACGCGATGGGGCTGTGACGGCTTCCCTAGACGGATGCCAGGGGTGGGAACGTCGCTTGGGGACTACCCGGATGGGCGACGGGCACGAGCTGTGTAACGCGGCTTTCTGGCGCGAAGGCCGGCCCCGAAGTGGGGACTCACCCCGGATTCCAGGCCTCATTAGGCTGCAAAGTGGAGCAACTGGGAACCCGACTCAGACGCCCATTGGAGGGGGGATCCTCGATGTCAAACCCGAATGACGCCCCGGCCGCTGCCTGGTACCCGGACCCGCAAACGTCCGGGCAGCTTCGCTGGTGGGACGGAACAAACTGGACCGAGTACGTGTCAGCGCTGACTGCTGAGCAGCCCGGCGATGAACAGCTCGAGATCACACCGGCAGTCGATGCGCCGCCGACCGTCGCCGAGCAGCTGGCAGCGCCCATCGTGCCGCAGGTGGCCGAGGCGGATGCGTCCTTCGCCGCCGCCGACGCACAGGCGCATGCACAGCTGGCCATCGTGACGTACATCGGCCGTCACGCCGCGGGCGCTAACCCCGTGCCGCATCAGGCGTCGACCGCTCCACGGATCCGTCCGCGCGCGCGCGGCGAGCTGCCGGTCGAGACGCTCTCATACGCCTGACACACCCTGACCGCTCGCAAGCGACATTTGCTGCGGTCTCGTTCCCCGAATGGGGGACTCGGCGGCGCGCGCACGCCCGCTTACTGTTGGGCCAGGAACGTTGAACGGGGGGAATACGTGTCCAATGTTTCGCTGACGCCGGCCGGGGGCTGGTACTCGGATCCGCTTGATGCTGCACAGCTGCGCTGGTGGGACGGGGCCAAGTGGACTCCGCAGACCACTCCGGCGAGCAATCTGGCGAGCACCGCATCCGAGGATGCGGCTCCCACGACAGGTCCGGTCGCTCCGGTCACGCCGATCACGCCTGCTCTCGAGGCGCTCGTCGAGTTGCCCGTCGAGTTGCCCGTCGAGTTACCCGTCGAGTTGCCCGTCGATGCGCCAGGGATTTACATCCCGCGCAACTCCGTCTTCAAGATGGCTGAAGCCGTCGACGGTCAGGCCTACGTGCCCGAATGGTCGGGTCTGTCCGACATCTCGGATGAGGTGGCCCTGAGCGGCGTCCCCGTCCAACTTGCACTCACCGCGACCCCGAATAGCGGCCCGCCGATTCCGGTCTCGGCGGATGCCTTCCCGATCCTCGGAATCACGGCCGGGCCTGCCGCT
>JAYWDH010000227.1:0-51821 GCA_043779945.1 Microbacteriaceae bacterium | reverse complement strand
CCCGGCCATGGCTCCCGAAGGGGCCGAGGCAACGGAACCTGTCTCGCTCCGCATAGGCTCATCGGGTGGTCACTGTCATCGTCCCCTGGCGTCCCGCGCCGTCGCGCGAGGCAGCCTTCGAGTTCGTGACGGACTGGTACCGCCACGCGGTGCCGGATGCGCGCGTCCTGACGGTCGATTCCGACGACGAGTTGTTCAATCTCGCGCGCTGTCGCAACCTCGGTGTCGCCGAGATTGACGACCCGGATGAGGTGGTCGTGATCAGCGATGCTGATACCTTCCCGGAGACGGCTCCGCTTCGCGCTGCAATCGCGCAGGCGGCCAGCTCGGGACTCGTGCACCTGCCGTACACCGAGTACCACTGGCTGGGCGTGCGCGGAACCGCCGAGCTGCTCGAGGGAGTTGCTACCACCGACTGCGACTTCGAACTCGTCAAGGGAGCGTGCTCGGGCGTCTACGTGACCACGCCGCGCACCTGGTGGGCGCACGGCGGCCAAGACGAGCGCTTCCGCGGCTGGGGATTCGAGGATGCCGCCTGGTTCGTCGCGCACGAAACACTGCTTGGGGCGCCTCCGCGCCGGCATCCGGGTCGTGCGTTCGCGATGCAGCACGAGACGCAGGTCCGCGACGGGCCACAGTACGACCGCAACGCGGCGCTGGCCCACCGCTACCGTGGCGCCTCACGGTCGCCCGCGGCCATGCGTCAGCTGGTGGAGGAAAGCAGCGCGGCGAACGCGCGCTCCCTGCCTGGGGTGCTCTGAAGCGAGCGCGCAAGCGCGTCGGACGCCCTGCGATCGGCGGCGAGGAGCGCCTGGAGCGCGTCGGTGAGTTGCTCGACCGTCGCCAGATTGGGGTCGAGTGCTGCGCCCAGCCCGGCACGCTCAAGCGACCGAGCGCCCGCGAACTGATCGGTCGAGAACGGCAGCACGAGCATCGGAACTCCCGCGGTAACCGCCTCAGTCACGCTGTTGTTACCGCCGTGCGTCACCGCCAGCGTCGCGTGATCAAGCAGGGTGACCTGCGGCAGGAACTCCCGCACCAGCCAATCGGCGCGCAGCTCCCCTCGCTCGGCCAGCTCGGCGCGGTCCGCCGAGCCCGTCGCGATTGCTGCCCGCAGGCCGCAGGCGCGGATCGCTGCGGCAACGCGGGAGAGGACGTCCGCACGCACCGAGAGGAAGCTCCCAAAGCTCACGTAGACGAAAGGAGCGTTCGAGGCGGCGAGCCAGGCATCCACCTCGGGGTCTGGCTCTTCGCCGCGCACAGCGGAGCCCAGATAGACGTGCGGCACCAGCATCCGGTCGCGGCTCGGATCGCTCAACTCCTGCGGGTAGTTGAGTAACAGTAGGGGTCCGTGTCCGGCGAAGGCATCGGGTGACGAGTCGGCCAAGGGATTTAGTTCGGCGAGGGCCGTGTTCCACTCACGCGTGAAGTTCTCGCTCACACGCGCGCAGAGCCGTCGCAACTCGGCGAGCTCCTCGGGGTCGGGCACGAAGGCGTCGGGCCACTCGGGCGGGAAGCCGTAGAGCTCGTCACCGACCGGCAGGGCAGACGGATGCCCGAGCACGACGTCGGCGTACGGCACGCGCGCGGCATCCAGCGCCAGCCGCGCGGAGAAGGCCAGATGGTCGACCAGGATCGCGTCCGCGCCGACGGAAGCAACCACCTCCCGCACAGCTCGAGCGGTCTCGAGTGGCCGCCACAGGAGATCGGTCAGCCGCTCCTGTGCCTGATACGCCAGCGTGGGGACCATGCCACGGCGCGTGGCTGCGAAGAACTCCCGCAGCGAGTCGTCCTCCTCTGCTGGCTGCTCCTCGGCCCGGATCGTGCCGGGATTCGAGCCACGACCAAGACGCAGCTCGACATGCTCGAAGCCGAACGACGCCACGATGGATGCAGTGGCCTCCCCGGTTGCCACCACCACACGCTCCCCGCGATCGCGCCAGGAGGTCGCGAGCGTGACAAGCGGGAGCAGATGGGAGGCGTAGTCCGGGCTAATGACAAGCAATGTCACCAGGCGGCCGCCGACGTCTCACGCAGCTGGTTCTCCTCGATGTGGACCGTCTCGTAGACGCCAGCGAGCGTACGTGCCATCGCCTGGATCGTGAAGCTGTCCGCCACGGTGGCACGCGAGCGATCGGCGCGCGCGTCGGTGGTCTCGAGGGACGCAGCAGCGAGCGCTTCGCCCATCGCTTCACGGAGCGCCGGGACGTCCCAAGTCCGCGTGAGGAAGCCGGTATCGGCCTGCCTGACGTAGGTGGCGGGGCCGCCGACATCCGGGGCCACCACGACGAGACCGGAGGCCATCGCCTCGAGGAGCGCGATGCCGAACTCCTCCTTCACGCTGCCGCAGACATAGACGCCTCGCGGCGAGGACAGACCCGGCATCCCGAACCGCACTGCGGCGACCCAGTGCGCCACGACATCGTTCGGCTGGTGCCCCGGCAACAGCAGCCCGTGCGCAACGCGAGCGGCAGCCGGCACGATCCGGTCGATCGCATCAAGTTGCTCGCGCTCGTCCGAAGACGGGTCAGCGAGCGATCCGCCGATCAGCAGGAGGTTCGCGACCGACGCGAGCGGTCCATTGGCCCAGGCGTCTACTATCGCCGACATGCCCTTCACCCGATGAAAGCGGCCGACACTCACCAGCAAGGGCAGCCCGCGGCGCTCGGCGGGAAGCTGCTCCAGCAGGGCGCTGAGTTCCGCAAGCGGCGGCGCGGCTGGCAGCCCAGCAGCCACGTCGGCGGCCTCGCTGACTGCGCGATCGACGACGTCGAGGTCGATGCCCTCGGGGACGACGCTGTGCCGCTCCGGGTGCGCGGTGATGTCGATGCCGAGCAGTTGGCTCATGTCCTGCTGCAGGGTGCGGCGCGGGAAGAGCACGGTGTGAGCGGCGTTCCCCGCGAGTCGCTGCACGAGTCGGCCGCGGAACCAGAAGTGGTCGGTCTCGTCGACCTCGCCGAAGTTGGCGCGGGTCAGCTGGCCCGAGAGATCCAGAGACTGGATGACCGCGTGCGGGTCCGGCGCGACCGTGAACACCACGGGGATGTCCAATTCGCGCGCCACGTCTGCCGCCGCCAGGCTCCCGACGTCGGCCATGCGCAGGTGGAGCATATCGACGCCACCAGCGGCTCGCAGGATCCGACGGATGCCACGGCGGGCCGGAACACGCAGCGGCCAGGCTGCCGCCGATGCGACCGGCTCCGTGAGCAGCGGGACACGGCCGTAGAGGTGGCCCGATGAGGCGGACGCGACGTCCCCGACGCTCTCCAACGCCGCCGACACGCTCCCGCGAGACATCGTGATGACCCGCTCAACGCCGACGGACCCGTCCTCCTGTCGGGCGACCAGGGCATTGCCCAAGCGCACCAGGAGGGTCGCAATGCCGCCGTTGTCACCCCTGCCCGCTTGCGTCAACCGTGCGTCGATGTCGGCGTGCAGGAAGAGTTGCGCGACGGTCAGGCCTGAGCGGGAGGAGTCGTGCACGTCGATTCCGGCCCAAAGGTCGACAAGCGCAAGTCGCGCGACCTCTGCGGTGACGCCGTCGCCCCTCGCCAGCGCATCCAGGATGGCTGCGATCTCGAGGTCTCCAACTCGCTGACCCATGGCAGAGATCGCGGCAATCCGCACCACCTGGTCTTCCGAGGGATCCTGCGCAATGCGGATGATCGGGAGTGCGGCCATGCGGTGGCGCACCAGGCCGAGCGTTTCGACGACACGCGCTCGCGAACCCGGCTCGCGGATGCCGAGCAGCGCAGCCTCGAGTCCGATCGCCACGTGCTGGGACGCGGCGGACGACCACTGCTCGAGCGTTCGTTGGGCGAGCATCCCCGAGAAGCCGCCAGCGGCAACGTGGGCGATCAGCCGCCCGATCGTGTCGTAGCGCGGCGGGCGCGCACCCAGCACCCAGGCGGCGTGTTCGCGCAGGAAGCGGCGGTCGTCGGACAGCAGCCCGGACAACACGGTGTCGACCTGCTCGTCGAACATCTGCCCGAGGGCGTGGGTGGCGGCAATCGCGACCACGCTGTCTTCCCTGGCCAGCGCGGTCGACAGCACGCGGATCGTGCGCGTGCCACCGTCGCGACTCGCCTCGAACGCCAGATCGTCCGCGAGTCGCATCGCGTCGATGAGTCGGTCCGACTGCACGACGGCGTCCAGCGATGTTTGAATACCCATGGCGATCGAGTCCCCTTCCGTGCGCCGCCGAAGTCCGCACCGCACGATCTAGATCGTAACGTCAGCAGGCTGATCATTCCTGGGGTTGACAGAATCGGACTCACCATGCATCTCGTCATGATCGGCGACATCGGACCCATTGACGACATGATTCACATCGGCGACGAGGCGATGTTCGATGAGGCGGCACGGCAGCTGCGACGCCGCGGAGTGCAGAGGATCACGGCGATCTCGTCGAACACCGCAGACACCGCGGAACGGTACGGCGTCTCGGCGGTGCTCCCGCTGGGCCGCGGCGGTTCTGCAGAAGAACTGAGCGCCCTCATCGCGGATTCTGACGGGGTGCTCGTCACGGGCGGTGGAAACATCTCCTCGGTCTGGCCGTCGCACATTGTCGAGCGGGCCGGCCTCGCCCGGATGGCCGAGGAGCACGGTCGACCCTTCGTGCTCAGCGGGCAAACGATCGGTCCCGTGCTCTCACCCGCCGACCGCGAGACGGTGGCCTGGATGCTGCGCTCGGCCGTGCTCGTCGGCACCCGTGAAGCCGCATCCGCCTCCCTGGTAACGCGCTTGGGTGTCGATGCCGAGCGCACCCGGCGGACCGTGGACGACGCGAGCTTTCTGATTGATGGGCGCGAGACGTCCTCACCGCTGCTCGCCGAGCCCTACGCGCTGGTGACGATCGCCCGCCATGTCGGGGATGCCGATCCCGAACTGGCCGCGGCGGCATACGCCCGGCTGCTCGACGCGGCGGTCGAGCAGACCGGACTGGAGCTGGTGTTCCACGCGCACTTCGCGTCGATGCACGGTGCCGAAACGAACGCGGGTGACGAGCGCGGCGACTCAGCCGTGCATGCCGCGATCGCTGCACGGCTGCGCACCTCACGGTTCCGCGTCGCCCCGACCACCGACGTCCCGTCGAGCGCGCGGCTCGCGCGCGGTGCTGATCTGGTCATCAGCAGCCGCTACCATCCCGCCGTCTTCGCTGGCCCAGGTGGGGTTCCCACGATCGGGATCCCGGTTGACGAATACACCGAGATTAAGCTTCGCGGTGCGCTTGGCTCGTTCGGGCAGGGAACAGACGGACACGGCTCGATCGTGTCGATGTCGGAGCTTTTGAAAGCGGGAGGCGGCGACACGGTCAAGAACGTTTGGGCCGCACGCGAACAGACACGCGACCGCGGCATCCGTCTGGCCGACGAGACTCGACCGATCTCCGAAGCCTGGTGGGATCGAGTGCGCTCCGCCTTCTAGGCCGATTCAGCGGCGGAATGCTCGGGAAGGTCCAGCGGAACCACCGGGCAGTCCTTCCAGAGGCGCTCCAGCGAGTAGTACATGCGGTCTTCCTCGTGGAAGACGTGCACCACCAGGTCGCCGAAGTCCAGCAGCACCCAGCGTCCCTCGGAGCGACCCTCACGGCGCAGCGTCTTGACGCCCGCATCGTTCAGCTGGTCCTCGACCTCTGATGCCACTGCGAGCACGTTGCGCTCGTTGCGCCCACTCGCGATCAGGAAGATATCGGTCAGCGGCAACGGACCGGAGACGTCGAGCGCCACCAGATCCTCGGCCTGCTTGGAGTCGGCGGCGGCCGCCGCGAGACGCGCGAGTCCACGAGCGTGTTCAGATGCAGTCACTGTGTCCTTCGAATGTCTCTGTCACGTACTCAGAGCGTGCCCGAGACGAGGCCGACGACGAGCAAACCCACCACGACCACCGCCATGGCCGATGCGGCGATGATCAGGATGGTGAACCCGCGAGTCCCATTGGGCTTCGTGGGTGAAACGATCCCGCCCGACGCGGTGTGCGTGCTGACGGCACGGATCGCACGGACCGGTGCGGAATCCGTCGAGGCAACCTGGAGGTCACCGGGATCGAGAATGTGGTCGATGTCTGACTGGTCGAGCTGCGAGGGCAGCGCACCAGTGAGGGAGAGGCTGTCAGGAAGCGAGATCGAGCCGGTCAGCAAGATCCCGCCCCCGTCACCGATCGGCCCACCGATCAAGTGCTCAGGCACCGAAGGCAGAACCAGTGCGCTGGTCGTGATCGCACCGTTGCCAGAGCCGACTCTGCGCGAGATGGTCGATTTGTTGATCTGCTCGGCATCGTCGATATCAGCCTGGGTCGACCAGTGTCCGACAGCGGGCTCCAACGACGCGGCTCCCCGTAACTCAGGCTCGGCGTGAGGCACGACGACCGGGAAATCGAACGGCGACACCGCGACGGGTGCCTGCGTGGCGGACGGCGCGGGGAGGTCGACAGGGGTCGGGTAGGCCGGAGGCGGCGGGACGAGAGCCGGAGAGCCCTGCGGGGCCGGCGCGGCCATCAACGGGTCGAGCAGCAGCGGGACAACAGGCGGGGGCGCAAGCAACTGCGCGGCGGTCGAAGGTGCGGTCGCAACCGGGGGCTCCGCGGATCGCTCGGCATCGGGCTCGAGTTCCGCCTCGATCACGTCGTGATGCACCTCGTCGGCGTCGAGCGGCAAGGCCACGACCACGGCATTCGCGGCTGACGGCGGCTGGAACAGCGCGTCGAAGGCGGAGAGTCCCTCGGTCGACGGCGGCAGCAGCACCGGCGCTGGCTGAACGAAGAGCTCGGCTGCGATCAGCAACTGTGGCTCGGCGCCCGAGAACTCGACGGGCTGTTCGCTGTTCGCCACAAGCTCCTCATCGACCGGCGGGGCCGCTGCGCGGCGACCTGTGACCGGTGAGAGAGCATCCGAAGAGACGGCGGCTGGCCCGCGGCCAGCGGCAAGGGCATCGAACTCAGCGAGCGCCGAGTTAAGCCGTGACGAGGACTGCGGAGCGGGCGCGACGAGCGGAATCGGGTCCGAGATCGCGGCGACCGCCGCCGGGGCATACTCTGCGGACGCTTCTGACCCCGCGAAACCGGCGGCCTTGACCTCATCGTTGGCCACGTCGCGTGTGGTCTCAGCTTGTTCGTTCTGAGCCAGCGCAACGTCAGCTTGCTGGCCGGTCACCGGGGGATGGGTGAAGACGGGAAGCTGCGGGACCGGCTGGGACAGGTCGACCACGTCTGTGATGAGTCCTGCCTCGCGCAGCGCGCGCAGTTCCCGACGGGTCATGGTGTACTCGCTCACCGCGGGGTTCGTCGCTGCGGGTGCCTGGACGACGGGCGCCGGGTCCAACTCCGGGCCGGCCGCGTCCGGCGTCGTTGCCGCCACCGGCGTCATTGCCACGGCCACGTTCTCGCGGCCCTGCGTCTGAAACTCAACGGTGCCGTCGTTGCCGACTCCCCCGTACTGCGGTGACCAGGTCGGCGCCGAGCGGCGACCTTCCGGGCTGAAATCCCTGGTGCGATAGCCCGACACGGTTTCGTTAGGCAACGTCTCGTTGGGCAACGTCTCGATTGGCGGCCGAACGGCGTGGTCGGCGGACTCGACGGTGCGACGCGGGCGCAGATTTTGTCCGTCGTACTGAGGGAGCGGCGGACGACTGGTAGTGGCATAGTTGAGCGGCTCGGCCGTGCCTGCCGCGATGGCGCGCGCCGCGGAATCCGCAGAGTCGGAAACACTCTGAGGGGTGCCATCGGCCTGCGCCCGCTCACCCTGACGCGCGGCTCGTCGCGACTGCAAAGGCGGATCCTGGTATGTCGTCATGTCCTACTCCGGTAGAGGTGATGCTTGGAGATGTACTGAACAACACCGTCGGGGACCAAGTACCACACCGGGAATCCCCGGTCGACTCGCCACCGACAATCTGTTGAGGAGATCGCAAGGGCGGGTACCTCGAGAGAGCTTACGCCCTGCTCCGGCAATCCGCGAATGCTCAATGGGTGGCCGGGACGCGAAACGGCGACAAAATGCGCCAATTCCCAGAGCTCGTCGACGTCTTTCCACTCAACGATCTGGGCGACGGCGTCAGCACCCGTGATGAAGAAGAGGTCGGCATCCGGATGCAGCTGCCGCAGATCGCGCAGGGTGTCGATCGTGTACGTCGGACCGCCGCGCTCGATGTCCACCCGGCTCGTCGTGAACCGAGGATTCGACGCGGTGGCGATGACGGTCATCAAATAGCGGTGCTCAGCGAGGCTGACGCCCTCTTTCATCCAGGGCTGTCCGGCTGGCACAAAGACGACTTCATCCAACTCGAAGCGCTGCTGCACTTCACTGGCCGCCACGAGGTGGCCATGATGAATGGGGTCGAACGTGCCGCCCATGACGCCGACCCGGCGTCGCCGCCCGGCGCTGCCCGCTTCGCTCACGCGCTGTGCGATCTAGTGGTGGCCGTGTCCGGCGTCTGAGTCGTCCGGCCGAGCACCACTCTTGCTGGGCTGACGGTTGGCGACATCCCGGTAGCTCCAGGTAATGAAGCCCAGGAGGGTGAAGATTGCCGCGGCGATCAACGGGAACGCCCAGTTTGGCATCACCAGAGCGGCGGGCGCCTCTTCGGCATGGATGCCCACCAGTAACAGGGTACTCAGCAGCGACATGCGGTCCTCTCCGGGGTAATCGGATTCGTCGAAGTCTGCCCCAACTCTACCGGGGCGGCCTGGGTCACCCTCGCACCTGGCCTGTGCCGCGCACGATCCACTTGGTGCTGGTGAGCTCGGGCAGGCCCATCGGGCCGCGCGCGTGGAGCTTCTGTGTGGAGATGCCAACCTCGGCGCCGAAACCGAACTCGCCACCGTCGGTGAAACGCGTGGAAGCGTTCACCATGACTACGGCGGAATCCACCTCAGCCAGGAAGCGCTCGGCCCGGCTCAGGTCGTTAGTGATGATCGACTCGGTGTGGTGGGTGGAAAAGCGTCGGATGTGCTCGAGTGCGGCATCCAAATCGTCGACAAGGCAGACCGAGAGGTCGAGACTCATATGCTCGGTGGCCCAGTCCTCGTCGACCGCTGGAATCGCGTCGGGGAAGATCGCGCGCGCACGCTCGTCGGCGTGCAAAGTAACGCCGTGGGCGCGAAGGGCGCTCAG
Source organism: Microbacteriaceae bacterium (assembly GCA_043779945.1). Lineage (GTDB taxonomy): Bacteria > Actinomycetota > Actinomycetes > Actinomycetales > Microbacteriaceae > Lysinimonas. Next base: position 42,712 of record JAYWDH010000227.1, on the reverse strand, counting down.
CACCGGCGGCAGCAGCCGGTCGGCCGCCCGGGCATCCACCAACAGAGTCTCCAGCGCGTTGCACACACTGGGGCGCTGCACCTTCGCGTTGACCACGATGTCGACCGCCATCTGCTCGTCGGCGCTCTCATCGAGGAACACGTGCACCACGCCGGCACCCGTCTCGATCACCGGCACCTTCGACTCCCGCACGACGGTGTCGATGAGTTGAGCGCTGCCGCGCGGAATCAGCACGTCGACCTTGCCGCGGGCCTGCATCAGGCGGGTGGCGCCGTCGCGACCGAACTCATCGATCGTCTGTACGGCGTCGACGGGCAGGCCGACGCTCTCGAGCGCCTCCTGCAGCAGTTCGACGAGCACGCGGTTGGTGTTCTCGGCCGCGGATCCCCCGCGCAACACGACGGCGTTTCCGCTCTTCAGAGCGAGCGCCGCGATGTCGATGGTGACGTTCGGTCGGGCCTCGTAGATCGCGCCGACAACGCCAAACGGCACGCGCACCTGACTCAGCAAGAGGCCGTTGGGAAGGGTGGATCCGCGCACGACTCCCCCGACCGGATCGGGCAAATCGATTACCTCGCGCACAGCCGCGGCCAGGCTCGCGAGACGGTCGTCGTCGAGACGCAGGCGATCCTGCATCCCAGCGCTCAGGCCGTTGTCGCGGGCGTTTGCGAGATCGAGCTGGTTCGCGGGTAAAACGCGTGCGGCACTGCTGCCGATGGCCAGCGCGATCGCCGCAAGACCCGCGTCTTTCGGGCCGGATGCCGTGGTGGCGAGCACGAGCGACGCGCGGCGGGCGGCATCCAACTTTTCATCCAGCGAGCGGGGCGCGACCGCGGTTTCGACAGCGGCAATGTCCGACATGGGATGATTGTACGGCGCGTGCACGCGCCTAGGCTTGATCGGGTGTCCGCTTCGCTCGCTCCCGCTTCGCGAGGACTGCGCTCACCTCGTCCCTGGGCGATGCTTGCGGTTGCGGTCTTCGCGCAGGCGTCGACCACCGTGGTGATTTCGATCCCGGCCTTCCTGATCCCTCTGCTGCACACGGTGCGCGGTCTGACGCTGGCTCAGGCTGGTCTGCTCGCTGCGGCACCCAACCTCGGATTCGTGCTCGCGCTGATCGCTTGGGGTGCGGCTGCCGACCGCTGGGGCGAGCGCCGAATCCTGGTCGGCGGGCTCCTCCTCGCCACCGCCGCAGTGATCATGGCGAGCCTGGTGACGGGCTATGCCGCGCTCGGCGCTCTCCTCGTCGTGGCTGGAGTCGGCGCAGCCGCGACGAACGTCACGAGTGGACGCGTGGTGGTGGGCTGGTTCGCGAAGGAGAAGCGCGGACTCGCCATGGGCATCCGGCAGAGCTGCGTCCCGCTCGGCACCGCCGTGGCCGCGCTCACGATCCCGCCGTTGGTGGCCGCGAACAACACCGCACCCGCGTTTGTCTTCGGCTCGATCCTGCTCGTGGTCAGTGCCGTGTCCTGCTGGCTCGTCATCGTGGATCCAGGACGCCCCGAGCGCGTCCGCATCGAGGGGCAGAGCGACAACCCGTATCGCCGTGACCGCACGCTGCTTCGCATCCATCTCGTGTCAATCCTGCTGGTCATTCCGCAGTTCGCCCTCTCGACGTTCGGACTGGTGTGGTTCGTCACCGAGTTCGGCTTTACGACCCTCGCGGCCGGCAGCGTGGTGGCGATCGCCTCGTTTCTCGGGGCGGGCGGGCGGGTGGCGGTCGGAATCCTGAGCGACCGGGTGGGCAGTCGGCTTCGGCCGCTGCGCTGGGTGGCCATCATCGGGATCGCGCTGCTGCTGCTCACCGCCGGGGCCGGCGCTCTCGAATGGGGTGTCGCCGCCGCGGTCAGCTACATCCTGGCCAGCTGCGTCAGTGTCGCTGACAACGGCCTCGCCTTCACGGCAGTAGCCGAGTTCGCGGGGCCGCACTGGTCCGGACGCGGGCTCGGCATCCAGAACACCGGCCAGTTCCTCGCCTCGGCCATCGTCGCCCCAGCAATGGGAGCTCTCATCGGGGTCTTCGGTTTCCCGGCTGCGTTCGCGATTATGGCGATCGCGCCGGCGCTGGCGACTCCCCTCGTCCCGACGCCGCAGCGCGAGGTCGAGCGCGAGGCGCTGCTGGCTGCTGGCTGAGGTCGACGCGCGGACCACGCGCCGCACCCCACCGCGCATATCCGGTCCGAAATGCAGGACCCCGTGGCGCAGAAGTTGGCGTTCGTGCCTCACCAGCCACACCCGCCACATCCACTCCTGCATTTCGCAAAAAGCGGTGCCGCGAGACGGCAGACGGCGGACGACGGCCGACGGCCGTCGGCGGGCGGGCGGCAGCGGGCCTGGGGCTAGGAGCGCGGCGCTGCGTCGAACCAGGTGCCGGTGACCTCGCCGGCGAGAGCGGCCCCCACATTCCGCGTCGCGGCAAGCAACACAGACGTTCCCGTCGCCGCGGCGAGCTTTGCCGCAGCGATCTTGGTGCCCGCCCCCCCGGTGCCGACACCGGCCGCGCCGATGTCGCCGAGTTTGACGCCCGAGAGGTCGTCCTCGAAGGGGACGTGCGGGATCCGGCGCGCACCGGGCTCCTGCGGCGGACGGGTGTAGAGGGCATCCACGTCACTCAGCAGCACAAGCAGATCCGCGCCGATGAGCTCGCTCACCAGGGCCGCGAGCCGGTCGTTATCGCCGAAACGGATCTCGTGGGTCGCCACCGTGTCGTTCTCGTTCACGATCGGCAGGATGCGCAGGCCGAGCAGCCGCTCCATGGCCCGCTGCGCGTTGCTGCGGTGGGTCGGATTCTCGAGATCGCCCGCCGTGAGGAGTACCTGCCCGGCGACGATCTTGAAGCGGTCGAGGCTGTCCTGGTAGCGGAAAATCAGCACATTCTGGCCGACCGCTGCGGCCGCCTGCTGGGTGGCGAGGTCGGTCGGTCGCGAGTCCAACTGCAGGTACGGCATTCCGGTGGCGATTGCGCCGGATGACACCAGGATGACCTCGGCACCGCGCGCGTGCGTCGCCGCGAGGGCATCCACCAGCGGCGTGATCTGGCCGACGTTGTCACCACTGATCGACGAAGATCCGACCTTCACGACAATGCGCTTGGCACCCACGACCTCTCGGCGGAGGGCAGGCGACAAAGCCTCGACCATCAGCCGTTGCCTCCGTCGTGTTCCTCGGCATCCCAGGTGCCGGCGTCTTCGTTCCAGATGCCCGCTTCGTGCTCGGCGGCCAGCTCGGCGCGGGCAGCGGCCTTGGCATCCATGCGCTCGAAGTATTCCTCGCGACGCTGACCGCGAGTCGCGCGGCGGTTGTCGTCGAAGCGCGGGTCGGTGCCACGGGGGCTCGTCATGAGTTCGGCGGCGGAGGTGAGCGTGGGCTCCCAGTCGAAGACGACGCCAGCGCCCGCGCCGATCATGACGGTCGACCCCGGGACGGCACCCGACTTGAAGAGTTGCTCCTCGACGCCGAGCTTGGCCAGGCGGTCGGCGAGGAAACCGACCGCCTCCTCGTTGGTGAAGTCGGTCTGCTGCACCCAGCGCTCGGGCTTCGCGCCGATGACCCGGTAAATCGGCTCCGTGCCACCCTCAACCTTGATGATGAACTCGACCTCATTGACGGCCCGGGGGCGGATCACGATGCGCTGCTGCACCGGCATGGCCGCCTTCACAGCACGGTCGACCTCCACCAACTCGGCAAGCGCGAACGACAGCTCCCGGAGCCCCTCGCGACTCACCGCGGAGATCTCGAAAACCCGATAGCCGCGCTCCTCGAGGGCAGGCTTCACGAACTCCGCAAGCTCGCGGGCGTCGGGCACATCGACCTTGTTCAGCGCGATCAGCTGCGGGCGCTCGAGCAGAGGTTTCTGTCCCTCGGGCACGGGATACGCGGCCAACTCGCCCAGGATCACGTCAAGATCACTGATCGGATCGCGACCAGGGTCGAGGGTGCCGCAGTCGAGTACGTGCAGCAGCGCGCTGCAGCGCTCCACGTGCCGCAGGAACTCCAGGCCAAGCCCCTTGCCCTCGCTCGCGCCCTCAATCAGGCCCGGGACGTCGGCGATCGTGTAGCGGGTCTCACCCGACTCCACGACGCCGAGGTTCGGGTGGAGGGTCGTGAACGGGTAGTCCGCGATTTTCGGCTTGGCCGCGCTCATGGCGGCGACCAGGCTGGACTTTCCGGCGCTCGGGTAGCCGACCAGCGCGATATCCGCGACGGTCTTCAACTCGAGACGGATGTCGCCTTCCCAGCCGTCAGTGCCGAGCAACGCGAAGCCGGGGGCCTTGCGCTTGGTGTTGGCCAGGGCCGCGTTGCCGAGTCCGCCCTGGCCTCCGGGTGCGACGACGTACTCGAGGCCTGGGGTGTCGAAGTCGATGAGCACCTCGCCGTCGTAGTTCGAGACGACCGTGCCGACCGGCACGGGAAGGATCAGCGTCTCGGCAGCGAAGCCTGAGCGGTGGTCACCCATGCCGGGCCCGCCGTTGTCGCTTGAGCGGTGCGGCGCCCGGTGGTAGCCGAGCAGCGTCGTGGTCTGCGCCTCGGCGACCAGGATGATGTCGCCGCCGTGTCCACCGTTGCCCCCGTCGGGACCGGCCAGCGGCTTAAACTTCTCGCGCTTCACCGAGACGCAGCCGTTACCGCCGTGGCCAGCACGCAGGTGGAGAGTCACCTGGTCGACGAATGTCGCCATGAGTCATTCCTCCCGCACTGCCGTTGGATCCGCACTGCTGCGTTAAATGCGTCGAGCGAGCCGAAGCTCGCTCGCGCGGGTGGGCTCGAGACGAGCCAGAGCCCTAGACCCCGGAGGAAACCGTAGCCTCGATGATGTTGACGACCTTGCGGCGACGCTTGGTGCCGAACTGCACCGCACCGGCCGCGAGCGCAAACAGCGTGTCGTCCCCGCCGCGACCGACGTTGTCACCCGGGTGGAAATGCGTGCCGCGCTGGCGGACGATTATCTCGCCGGCCTTGACGACCTGGCCGCCGAAGCGCTTGACGCCGAGATACTGCGCATTAGAGTCGCGACCGTTTCGAGTCGAAGATGCACCCTTTTTGTGTGCCATGTCTGTGTTTCCGAGCCTTTCAGGCGGGTGGAGCTAGTTGATCCCGGTGATCTTGACGCGGGTGAGGTCGGCGCGAAAACCCTGACGCTTCTTGTACCCAGTCTTGTTCTTGAACTTCTGAATGACGATCTTCGGGCCGCGCAGGTCGGTGATGACCTCGGCCGTGACGGTCACCTTCGCTAGCGACTTGGCGTCGTGCGTGATGGTGTCACCGTCGACCAGGAGCACCGGCGAAAGCTGGATGTTGCCGTCTTTGTCGGCCTTGATGCGGTCGAGAACGACAATGGTGCCGACCTCTACCTTCTCCTGCCGCCCACCAGCGCGCACAATTGCGTAAACCACGAATGTTCCTCACCTGAAAAATGGAAGTCTTGGCGCATCATCGCGGGCTTGGCCCAACGGACACCAAGGGGCAACGATACCGGTAAAAACCGGAATGGGTCAAACCTCGTCGAGTGCGCCGTGAACAGCCCTCGAATGCGGATGACGTTGCAGCCATCCCCAGAGCAGGATTCCCGACAGCGCGACCGACGGCGAGTATCCCACAATGGCGGACAGCGCTCCGAACAAGGCAGCGAGCGCATCTGGCCCGAGGCTGGCGAATACTTGCAGGGTTCCGCCGGGTGACGACGAAAACAGCCCGGTGATCGTTTGCGCGACGACAAAAACGAGCCAAAGCAACAGCCCACCCCCGAGCGTGGCGAGAATCGACCGGGTCACGACATGGGCAAGCCGGAGCTTCGGAGCGATCGGCGCCAGCTGCCAGAAGCACAGGAACACCCCGATGGAGAACGGCAGTGGCCCGGTACCGGAGGCGAGCAGTTGAGTCGTGAGGATCCAACCCCCGTAGCCGCTGGCCGTCGCCGTGCCCGAGACGGCGGAGAGCGTCGTGAATAGTGACTGCAGGATCGCGATCGCCAGTAGCAAAGCAAAGACTCCGAGCCCGGCGAAGAAGGCCGGGACCATCCCTGGGCGTGTGATCGCTTTCGTGATCGAGTCCGACATGCGTTGCATCTCCCGCTTATGATCGCCGAATGACCGTGCTGATCGACGAGGCCATCTGGCCGGCTCACGGTACCGTTTGGGCCCATCTTGTCAGCGATTCCGAGCTCGATGAGTTGCATTCTTTCGCGGGTCGCGCGGGCATTCCGCGGCGCACGTTCGACCACGATCACTACGACGTGCCGCTTGAACGCCGCGAGGAGCTGATCGCTCAGGGGGCCGAACCGGTCACTGGTCGCGAGCTGTTGCGACGCCTGCAGAAGAGCGGGCTGCGTATCACTCAGGTCCAGAAAAAGGCTCTCGCCGACGATGCCGTTCGCGGCGTTGAGACTACTCGGCGGCTTCCGTAGGGGTCACAACTGCCCCGGAACTGGATGCCCGGCGCGAGCCGCGCGTGCGTCCCTGACCGGACCGCTTCGGTTCGGGAAGCGCGCCGAGGACTGAGTCGAAGAGCTGCTCGGCATCCTGCGCGGAGACGCGACGCGAGCCGCGCGAGCTCGGCGCCACGGTCACCGGGAAATTGAGGATCTCACCGGCGGCCTGAGATTCGGCCTCGGACGCGCCCTCGGATTCGGCGGGGGACGTGGCCTCCTCGTTGACCTCCGTCAGCGTGAGGCCGGGCTCAACGGCGACGCCGGTCAGGGGCTCACCGGACTCGGCATGCGGAACCGTGCTCTTGGCGATCTGGGCGAGCGCGTTCCGCACGTCGTCGGTGATCGCGTGGGTGCCGGTCGGACCATGGCCGTTCTTCGGGGCCGTGTTTGCGGTCTGAACGCCGCCGCTTGAGCCGCCGCGTCCGCGGCGACCGCGCGCGGACGCGCCGCCATTTTGGCCGCTCCCGTTCTGGCCGCTCTGGGCGCCGCTCTGGGACACGCCGGACTCCTGGCGGTGCTTGAAAACGGGCTCGTGGTGGATGACGATTCCGCGGCCAGCGCACACCTCACAGTTTTCGCTGAATGATTCGACGAGGCCGAGACCCAGCTTCTTGCGAGTCATCTGCACCAGACCCAGGCTGGTGACCTCGGCGACCTGATGCTTCGTGCGATCGCGGCTGAGGCACTCGACCACCCTACGCAGCACGAGGTCGCGGTTGGACTCGAGCACCATGTCGATGAAGTCGACGACGATGATGCCGCCGATGTCCCGCAGGCGAAGCTGACGCACGATCTCCTCGGCCGCTTCGAGGTTGTTCTTGGTGACGGTCTCCTCAAGATTGCCGCCCGTCCCGACGAACTTGCCGGTGTTGACGTCGATGACCGTCATAGCTTCGGTGCGGTCGACGATCAGCGAGCCACCGGAGGGCAGCCACACCTTGCGCTCGAGCGCCTTCTCGATCTGCTCGGAGATGCGGTACTCGTCAAAGGAGTCGCGATCGCCCGTATAGGCCTGGACACGCTCCACCAGGTCGGGTGCAACGGCGCCCACGTACGGCGCAATCGTCCCCATCGCGTCGTCCCCGTCGACCACGAGCGTCTGGAAGTCCTCGTTAAACACGTCGCGCACGATCTTGATCAGCAGGTCGGGCTCGCTGTGGAGCATGGCAGGCGCCTGCTGGGTCTCCACCGCGTGGGCGATCTCGGCCCACTGGCTCGTGAGACGCTGCACGTCGAGAGTGAGCTGCTCCTCGGTCGCGCCCTCGGCGGCGGTGCGCACAATCACGCCCGCGTCATCCGGAAGCACCTCCTTGAGGATCTTCTTGAGGCGCGCACGCTCGGTGTCCGGCAGCTTGCGGCTGATTCCGTTCATGGATCCGTTGGGCACATAGACGAGGTAGCGACCGGGCAGGCTGACCTGGCTGGTGAGTCGGGCGCCCTTGTGACCGACGGGGTCCTTGGTTACCTGCACGAGCACGCGGTCGCCCGGCTTCAACGCCAGCTCGATGCGACGCGGCTGGTTCTTGCCGTCGCGTCCGTCGCTATCAGCGGCAGCGGCTGCGGCCTCCCAGTCGACTTCGCCGGAGTACAGCACGGCGTTGCGGCCACGGCCGATGTCGACGAAAGCGGCCTCCATGCTCGGAAGCACGTTCTGCACGCGACCGAGGTAGACGTTGCCGATCAGGCTGGCGTCAGCGGCACGGGCCACGTAATGCTCGACCAGCACGCCATCCTCCAGCACGCCGATCTGGATGCGCCCGAACTTGCTGCGCACCACCATTACACGGTCCACGCTCTCGCGGCGGGCCAGGAACTCGGCCTCCGTGACGACCGGGCGACGCCGACCGGCGTCTCGTCCGTCGCGGCGACGCTGCTTCTTCGCTTCAAGCCGGGTCGAGCCCTTGACGCGCTGCGGCTCGGTGATCAGCTTGGGCTCCTGCTGCTGACGTGGCTGGCGCACGCGCACGGTGGTGTTCGGGGCGTCCTCCGCCTCGCCCTCACGCGGTGCGTCACCGGAGCGACGGCGCGTGCGGGTTCGGCGGCTGGTGGCGGTGTCCGACTCGTCATCCTCTGCAGGACCGCTGGAGGGGCCTCCCCCTCCGCGCTGCTGCGGCTGACGGCCGGAAGCACCCTCTCGGGCCATCGCTTCGGGCGAAGGAGTTGGCAGATCGGGAGCCTGGAACAGCAGCGGGGCAATCGCGCTGCCGGCGCGACGAGTCGGCTTCTGGGCCGCCTCCTCGGGCGCCGCGGATGCTGCGCTCTCCGTGACCTCCGCTGCGGGCTTCTTCGCGCCGCCCCGGCGCTTCGGCGTGGCCTGGGTCTCGGCGTCCGGGACCACAGCGGCCTCGGCCTCGGCATTGACGTGGCTGGCAGAGCTCCTCACTCCGAGCCGCTCCCTCACGCTCATGCGTTTGCGGGGGGTCCGCTTTGGCTTCTCGCCCGGGAATCCGGCAACATCGCCGACCCCATCGGTGTTCTGGTCGTCTGAACGTGTGTCATCCACCATCGCTGGTGCGCTCCTCATCCGGATACTGGCCGCGCCATTCCGGGTGCTCTCGTGTGTCCACCGCGTGCGGCGAAAACAAATCCTGTGGTGTGCGTACTCTCACTGCGCGGCGCGGCAACTGCGGTTCGCAATCCTGCACCTCGGAACTGGCTGTCCGACACGTGCTTCACGTCGACCTTGTGTTCAAACGACACAGCGTCCGGTGCGCTCGTGGCCCGGTTCGCTCACGGTGAGCGTGCCCGGTCAAGCTGTATTTGGGTGCGTCGCGAGCGCGGCTCGCGTCGACTTCTGATGAATTATCGCACGTCACGGTGATTGTCGGCGTTTCCCCACCCGGTCATGGCCATAATCGCCAGGTGACCGACGCTCAGACCGCGCCCCGCCGTCCCTGGATCCTGGCGATCTTCCTCATCCTCGCGGGCGGGGCAGGGTGGTGGGCAGCGTTCAGTCTGACGCTGGACAAGTTCCTGGCTTATGAGCACCCCGACCTGAAACAGAGCTGCGACTTCAGCCTGCTCGTGCAGTGCTCAGCAAATCTCCTTTCGCCCGAGGGGTCCGTGTTTGGCTTCCCGAACCCTGTCATCGGACTCGGAGGCTTCGCCGCCGTAATTGCGGTGGGTTTCGCCCTGCTCGCGGGGGGCCGTTTCGCCCGGTGGTTCTGGATTGCTTTCAACATCGGGATCGTCGGAGCCTTGGCGTTCGTGATCTTTCTGATCCGCCAGAGCGTCTTCCACCTGGGGACGCTCTGCCCCTGGTGCATGGTGGTGTGGTCCGCAACGATCCCGCTGTTCTGGGCGGTGACCATCTGTAACCTGGCCGAAGGCGTCTACGGGGGGACTCTTCAGCCCTTCGGAAAGACGTTGCGGCCCTGGATTATTCCGATCACGATTGTCAGCTATCTAGTCGTGGCGCTGGTCGCTCAGCTGCAGCTCAACGTGCTGTCGTTCCTGTGAGTCACGTCTTTCTCTCTCCGCTCATGGCGGGCATTTTTCCAGCCCGAAGACAGCGCGATCAAAGCAAACTCGACGAGCCCTCACTAGCGCTGATCGACCGGCACGGCTCGCCTCACGGCTCTCTTCCAGCGTTTGTGAGGTCACGCCCAATAGATTCGACCCCGTGCCGGACGAGCGACTGACCAAAAATGACAAGCGGGAACAAGCCCGTGAGGCCGCGCGGCTCGCCCGTGAGAAGCAAAAGCGGGCCGAGCGCATCCGTCGCTGGGTGATCCCCAGTTCCGTCACCGTCGCCATCCTCGCGATCGTGGCGATTGTGGTTGTGGTCGTCGCCAATAGCGCCCCGGCCGCGCAGACTACCGCCGGTCCAAAAAACATGATTAGCGACGGAATCACGTTCAGCGCGCAGAACGGTAAGGCCACGCCCGTGACCACTGCGGCCTTGAAACCCAAACAGACCCCCTCGCCCGCTGCCACGCCTGGCCCCGGGGTGAGACAGATCGTCAGCTATGTCGACTGGTCGTGCTCGTCTTGTCAGGCCTTCGAGGGGACCAACGCATCCTGGATCCAGGATCAGGTCGCCGCGGGCAAGGCCACGATTGAGGTGCGCCCGGTAGCGATCCTCAATCGGTTATACAACGGATCCCAATACTCGCAACGCTCAAACAACGCCGCAGCCTGTGTGGCGAACTTCGATCCGAACTCATTCCTCGCCGTGCAGGAGGCCATGTATCTGAAGCAGCCCTCCGAGAAGTCGTCGGGGCTCACCAACAGCCAGATCATCAATGTTGTCCACGGTGCCGGGCTCAGCGACTCCTTGGTCGACAAGTGCATCAACGGGCTCACGTTCGACAGCTGGGTGACGGCTGCTACCAACCGATTCACTTCGAACTCCTCGCTCGCGAACCCCGCGTCCGGACAACTGGGAACACCGACGGTCTTGGTGAACGGGCATGTCTACTCGGGTTCTCTCACCGATCCCTCCGCGTTCAAGCAGTTCTTCTCCAACCCCTCGGCTGGCTGATTAGTCAGTGGCCTTGGGTGGTCACCACCGAACGCCGAGCCAGCTGCCGCGGCCGGAGCTAGGCGAACCAGAGCTCCAGCTCGCGGGCGGCCGACTCCGGGGCGTCGCTGCCATGCACGAGGTTCTGCTGCACCGCGACACCCCAGTCGCGACCGAGGTCGCCGCGGATCGTGCCGGGCGCGGCGCTCGTCGGGTCCGTCGTGCCGGCCAGCAAGCGGAATCCGTCGATTACGCGATTGCCGGCGACACGTACTGCGACGACGGGGCCGCTCAGCATGAACTCGATGAGCGGCTCGTAAAACGGCTTGCCCTCGTGCTCCGCGTAGTGGGCGGCGAGCAGCTCGCGGTCGGCCAGCAGCATCCGCAGGTCCACGATCTGGTAGCCCTTGGCCTCGATGCGGCGCAGGATTTCGCCGCTCAGGTTGCGGGCAACGCCGTCTGGCTTGACGATGACAAGGGTCTCTTCGACGGGGGTGGTCACGGGGTATCTCCTTCGGTTGCGGCCGCGGGGTCGGCGATTGGTTCGGCCAGCTCCGGATGGGCTGCCAGGAATTCGCGTCGTTTGGCGTCGATCTGGCGGGCGCGCACGAAGCACCAAGTCCAGAAGGCGGCGAAGCCGACACCGACGACATACATGACCGGATTCAGGATGCCGAGGGCGATCAAGGCGAGTTGGATCACCCACCCGAGCGCGACCCCGAGCTTCCAGCGCAGCAGAGCGATCGTGATGAGGATCACGGCGATGCACGCCGCGCCCCCGCCGAAGACGGCGGCCGGCGAGAAGGTCTTCAGCCCGAAGAAGACCAGGATCACGAAGCACAGCACGATCGCCTCGAGCAGCAGGACGATCGAGAGCAGGCTCTCGGTCGTGCTGCGGCGACGGCGCGGGCGCCGGACGCGCTGCGCGGGCACGTACTCGAGGTCGCCGGGTTGCGCTTCCACGTCGTCGCTCATTTCCAGCCCTTGGCGGTCGCCCGTGCCATGGCCTCACCGACCAGCGTGATGGATCCCGTGACCAGCACCGCGCGGCGCGGCGCCTCAAGCGCCCACTCGCGGGCTCTCTCGAGGGCGTCGCCTGGCTGAGCGACCTGGAACGCGGCATCCTGCCCGCAGATCTCCGCCACGATTTCGGCGAGCTCATCGAAGGGGATCGCGCGGTCCGAGTGCGAGTTCGTCGCGTAGAAGCGCTCGACGGCCGGGGCCAATTCGCGGACGATGCCACGCGCATCCTTGTCGCCCAGCACCGAGAACACCACCGCCCACTCGTCGAAGTCGAAGTACTCGCCGAGCGCCGCGGCGAGCGCGCGAGCGCCGTGCGGGTTGTGCGCGGCATCAACAAGAACGGTCGGCTCGATGCCGATCAACTGGAGGCGGCCAGGCGAGGTGACGCCGCCCAGCCCCTGCCTGACGACCGCGTCGGCCAGCACCACCGTTCCGTCGCCCAGGAAGGTCTCGACGGCCGCGATGGCCACCGCTGCGTTCTGCGCTTGGTGGTCGCCGTAGAGCGGCAGGTAGACCTCGTCGTAGTGACCAGCGCGACCGCGCACAGTGATCACTTGGCCGCCCACCGCGACCGTCGTGGACTCGAGGGCGAAATCCACCTGCTCGATCGACATCGCCGCCTCGTCGAGCTTGGCAGCCTCGCGCAGCTCATCGAGGGCGTCCATGGTCTGCATGGCGGTAACCACGGATGCCGCGGGCTTGATGATCCCCGCCTTGGTGCGGGCGATCTCGGCAACCGTGTTGCCCAGTCGCGCCTGATGGTCGAGCGCGATCGGCGTGAAGACGGCGACCTGCCCGTCGGCGATGTTGGTGGAATCCCACTCGCCGCCCATGCCCACCTCGAGCACGATCACGTCGACGGGCGCATCGGCGAAGATCGCAAACGCCAGCAGGGTGAGTGCCTCAAAGAAGGTCAGCGGCTCCTCGTCATTGGCGATCAGCTCGGCGTCGGTCATCAGAAGGTATGGAGTGATGTCGTCCCAGTTGCGCGCGAACGCCTCGTTCGTCACCGGGACACCGTCGATCACGATGCGCTCGTTGATCCGCACTAGGTGCGGGCTGGTCAGCAGCCCGGTCTTCAGCCCGGTGGCGCGCAGTAGAGACTCGATCATCCGGCTGGTGGAGGTCTTGCCGTTCGTGCCGGTGATGTGGACGACAGGCGCACTGCGCTGCGGGTCGCCGAGGAGCTCGGCGGCGCGGCGGGTCGCTTCGAGGCGCGGTCGGGGGCTCCCTTCGCCGATGCGCTCGAGCAGCTCGCGGTACACCTCGTCTGCGGCCTCCTGGTGTTCGGCCTCGAACGCGGCCGACTCCACATCGTCCAGTTCGCCGTCGCTTTCAGCTGCTTTGCTCATGCGCGCTCCACCTCGATCGTCACGGACGAGCCGTTGCCCACGGCGGTCTCATTCGCGCCAGTCTCAGCCTCGCGCGGCAAGAGGGCGACCGCAAGAGTCTCGGCCATGATCAGCTCGCGGTGCACGGTGACCGCAGCGATCGCCGCAGAGTCGCCGACGATCGCGAGCACGATGCGGTCGCCGACATCGAGGCCAGCCTCCTTGCGCGCCTGTTGCACGGCCCGCACGACATCCCGTGCGAGCCCCTCCGCCTCAAGGTCGGGTGTCACGAGCGTGTCGAGCACGACGAAGCCGCCGCCCGGCAAGAACGCGATGGCCTGATCGGCATCCGCCGCCTGCAGCTCAAGGTCGAACTCGCCGGCCTCCAGCGGCGTTCCCGCCACGACGACTCTCTCACCGTCCTGGATCCAGTCGCCTGCTTTCGCCGCCTGAATGATGCGCTGCACGTCCTTACCGACACGCGGGCCGAGCGCCCGGGCGTTGACCGAGAGGCGGCGAGTGATGCCGAACTCGCTGACGCTAGATTCCCTGAGTTCCACGATATCGACGGACTTCACGTTGAGCTCGTCCCGAAGGATGTCGGCGAACTCGCTCAGCGTCACGGCGTCCGCGGCGACCACGGTCAGGCCGGCGAGCGGCAGCCGCACACGCAGGCCGCGCGTCTTACGCAGCGCGAGCCCGGATGACGCGATCTCCCGGATCCGGTCCATCGCCGCGACCAGAGCGGGATCGCTCGGGAACGCCGCGGCATCCGGCCAGTTCTGGAGGTGCACACTACGCCCGCCAGTCAGTCCTCGCCAGATCTCCTCCGTCACGAGCGGCAGAATTGGCGCCGCAACGCGCGAGACCGTCTCCAGGACCGTGTATAGCGTGTCGAAGGCGTCGCGCCAGTTGGGCGAGCTGTCGTCGCCCGCCCAGAATCGGTCACGGCTGCGACGCACATACCAGTTCGTGAGCACGTCGCCGAAATCGCGCAGCGCGGCCGCCGCGAACGGGGTGTCGAAGTCGTCGAAATGCGTCTGAACCTGCTCGAGCACCTGGCGGGTCTTGGCGAGCAGGTAGCGGTCGAGCACGTTCGCGGAGTCGGTGCGCCAGGCCGCGGTATAGCCCGTGGTGGGTCCCGACCCGTCGGCTTCGCCCACTACTCGACCGGCGGGAGCGGAGGCCGTATTCGCGTAGAGGGTGAAGAAGTAGTAAGTGCTCCAGAGCGGCAGCAGCAGTTCTCGTACGCCAGCGCGGATGCCGTCCTCGGTGACGCTGATGTTGCCGCCGCGGATCACCGAGCTCGAAAGCAGAAACCAACGCATGGCATCCGAACCGTCACGATCGAAGACCTCGTTGACGTCCGGGTAGTTACGCAGGCTCTTGGACATCTTCTGGCCGTCATTGCCCAGCACGATGCCGTGACTCAACACGTTCGTAAACGCTGGCCGATCAAAGAGGGCGGTCGAGAGCACGTGCAGCAGATAGAACCAGCCGCGGGTCTGGCCGATGTACTCCACGATGAAGTCCGCCGGGCTGTGTGAGTCGAACCACTCGCGGTTCTCGAAGGGATAGTGCACCTGGGCGAACGGCATCGAGCCGGAGTCGAACCAGACGTCCATGACATCCGGGATGCGGCGCATCGTGCTCGCGCCGCTCGGGTCGTCGGGGTTCGGCCGGGTCAACTCGTCGATCGCGGGACGGTGCAGATCCGCCAGCCGCACGCCGAAGTCGAGCTCCAACTCGTCGAGTGAGCCGTACACGTCGACGCGCGGATAGTTTGGGTCGTCACTCTTCCAGACCGGGATCGGGCTGCCCCAATAGCGGTTGCGGCTGATCGACCAGTCGCGCGCGTTCGAGAGCCACTTGCCGAACTGACCGTCTTTGACGTTCTCGGGCACCCAGTTGATCTGCTGGTTGAGCTCGAGCATGCGGTCGCGGAACTCCGGCACGCGGATGAACCAGCTCGACACCGCCTTGTAGATCAGCGGATTGCGGCAGCGCCAGCAGTGCGGGTAGCTGTGTTCGTAGCTCTTCTGCTGAAGCAGACGACCCTCGTCTTTCAGCAGCTGGGTGAGCGGCTTATTTGCGTCGAACCAGTGCTGGCCAGCCACCTCTTGCACGGTTTCGAGGAAGCGGCCGCCGTCATCCAGCGACAGGATCACCGGGATGCCAGCGGCAGCGCAGACCACCTGGTCGTCTTCGCCGTACGCGGGAGCCTGGTGCACGATGCCGGTTCCTTCGCCGGTAGCCACGTAGTCCGCGACAAGAATCTGCCAGGCGTTCTGCGTGCCGTAGGTCTCGACGTCTTCGTAGTAGTCGAAGAGGCGGTCGTAGTGGATGTCGCCCAGTTCGCTTCCCCGCAGCGTGCGGCTGACCGCGGCGCGCGCCTCGTCCGCCGAGGCGTAGCCGAACTCCTTGAAGTAGCTGCCGATGGTGTCAGCGGCGAGCAGGTACTCCCTGGCCTCGACAGGTTCGACCAGCGGCCCTGAGGGGACGATCGCGTACTCGATCTCGGGTCCGACAGCGAGCGCCATGTTGGTGGGAAGTGTCCACGGCGTGGTGGTCCAGGCAAGCGCCTCGACGCCAGTGAGGCCGAGGGCCTCTGCCTTCTCACCGACGAGAGGGAAGGTGACCGTGACCGACTGGTCCTGCCGCATCTGGTAGACATCGTCATCCATCCGCAACTCGTGGTTGCTGAGTGGCGTCTCGTCGTTCCAGCAGTACGGCAGCACGCGGAAGCCCTCGTAAGCGAGGCCTTTCTCGTGCAGTTGCTTGAACGCCCAGATGACGCTCTCCATGTACTCGACGTTGAGCGTCTTGTAGTCGTTCTCGAAGTCGACCCAGCGCGCCTGGCGGGTGACGTAACTCTCCCACTCGTCCGTATAGCGCAGCACCGACTCGCGAGCCTTGGCGTTGAAGACGCCGATGCCCATCTGCTCAATCTCGTGCTTCTGCGTGATACCGAGCTGGCGCATCGCCTCGAGTTCGGCCGGCAAGCCGTGGGTGTCCCAGCCGAAGCGACGCTGCACCTGCTTGCCGCGCATGGTCTGGTAGCGCGGGAAGAGATCCTTCGCGTATCCGGTCAGCAGGTGACCGTAGTGAGGTAGGCCGTTGGCGAAGGGCGGACCGTCGTAGAAGACCCACTCCGGGCATCCGTCGCGCTGGTCAATCGAGGCCTGGAAAGTCTCGTCGCGCTTCCAGAAGGCCAAGACACCACGCTCGATCTGCGGGAAATCCGGGGACGACGGGACGACGGGATCGTTCGATCCCGTGCTGTTCGAACTCAGTGGGTACATGGTGCTCCGTGCTCGTGGTGTTCTCTTCCACGAGGACGACGGATGCCGCGGTACCACCTCGCTTGCCCCTCTGACGGTTTTGACTAGCTCAACCGGCGGAGCGACCGCTCTTGACGCTGTAACGGGCTGACCCGCTCGGTTCTACTGACCGGTGGTCGAGCCTGTCGAGGCCGAACTCCAGCTTTTTTCCGAGGACTCCCCGGTGATGGCCGGATCGATGTCGTTACAAAATCTTAGCGCGGCCGACGAGCGCGTCGCGGTTCCCATGGTGGATATCCTGTTCACGGCCCATTCCCTGCACCCCTGAGGACCTCATGAACGACGACACGGACGACCTGAACGAGTTCGCCCGGATGTTCGGGGCCAAACCGGAGACACCTCCGGAGGGGCTGATCCCCCCCGTTCCGGCGGTTCCGGTGGTTCCGGTGAAGCCGACGCCGCCGTTGAGGGCCGGCGCTCCGGGTGCCAGCGCTCTGGATGCCGGCGCTCTGGATGCCGGCGCTGC
Organism: Microbacteriaceae bacterium; assembly: GCA_043779945.1. GTDB lineage: Bacteria > Actinomycetota > Actinomycetes > Actinomycetales > Microbacteriaceae > Lysinimonas. Next base: position 25,662 of record JAYWDH010000227.1, on the reverse strand, counting down.
GGCCGCACCCGCCGCCGCCGATCCGCTCGCCTGGTTGATCACCCCCACCCCGCCGCCGGCAGATCTGCCGACTGAGGCGTTCCCGAGTTCCCCGGCCGCGGACCGGCCTCCTTCCAGCCCCCCGGTGGATGCCGCCATCAATGTGCTGCCGACCGTCGCCTTTCCGACGCCGACGCCGTCTGCCTTCCCGGCTGACGAGCCCGCGACGCTGCTGCTCCCCGGTGTCGGGGCCGGTGTCGGGGCCGGTGTCGCGGCCGGATTTGCGGGCGCCGAGATCGCCGCGGCTTTTCCGCCGGCAGCGGCTCCTCTCGAGGCGACCACCGCGTTCCCGACCCGACGTAGCGCCGTTGCGGCCGAGGCGGCAGGCGGGAGGCGCGACAACGGTCGTCGCAACATCATCATCCTGGCGAGCGTCGGCGCAGTGCTGCTGATCTTGCTGGTGGTGCTGATCATGGTGCTTGTCGGCCGATTCTCTGCAGCCACCGCCGCGGTGGCTCCGAGCGCGAGCGCCTCGCCGAGCATCTCGGTGAGCCCGACACCCAGCGCGACGTCGACGCGTAGTGCGACGCCGACTCCCACACCCACACCCACACCGACTCCCACTGCCACACCGACACCCACACCCACACCCACACCGAAACCGACTCCCACACCGAAACCGACTCCCACGCCGACACCGTAACCGACATCCGCTCCGACCCTGCAAGCTAAGGTCGTCGCCAGTCCGACATGCTCCCCCACCGACACGGTCCAGACATTCACAATCAGCTGAACGTCGGCGAACGCCGCGCTCATCAAGATCAGCTCTGACGGCTCCGACGGATACTCGGACTCCTCGTCGTCCGCGAGCGGCCAGTTCGCAGCGAGGTACAGCTGCGCGACGCCGCTCGCAGCGGAGCAATACGAGCTGGTCGCCTCGGCATCCAGCAGCCCGTCAGAGAGCGTCAAACTCGCGGTGACCGGGGTCGCAGAGGGCTAGCTGGGCGACCCACTCCGCGCCGTCAGCAATGCCGCAGCTGACTCGGCGTCGTCCACGTGACGACGAGTGAGTTGCCGTGGCGACGCCGCACCTCGAACACGGGGCCGCTTCGAGTGATGATCCCCACTCGTCGGCGCCGGGACACATGTACACCCGAGCCGCCCCACAGATGCCGAGCACCCGGAGACCCGCGGCATCGGCTCGTACGCGCCAGTCCGTAGTGCCCAGAACCGCATCGAGCGGTCGGCAAAGAAGTCAGACCGCCGACGCTCAAGTCCACAGCGCTCGTCGGCGATAACTGGATAGCCAGGCCAGCACAATGCCCAGGACGACCGCGGTAGGGCGATCGGACGGGCAGCGGAGATGAGTGGAGTGGGGTGATCGGTCATGAGCGGTATTCCCCTCGAACCAGAGCGATGAGCGTGGCGACCCCGACGCCGAGCCGCGCCGCGCCGAGCCCAAGTTCGATGAAGCCCTCGTCGCGGCGTTCGTGAGAGGCACGCAACACAGTGCCATCCTGGTCATATTTCTGCGGGGACAATCGGAACCACTTCTCGCGGTGTCCTCGTTGATCGAGCACGACTCAGCGATGCCTCTATGCTGTCAGCCATCCGGCGACTCTCCCGACGCACGCCTCGAGGACTCTGATGAGCGACGACATGTCAACGCAACGCTTCGATGCCCCGCTCACTTCTTCGAAGCCGCCGAGCGGGGGCCCGACGCCCGACGACGGGAAGAAGAAAGTTCACGCTCTAATGGTCGCGCTGATCGCCACCAGCGCCGTGCTTTTGGTGGTCCTGATCGTCGTGTTGGTCTTCCTGTTTCGTGGCAACGGCACGCCCTCCTCGGCCGTCACGCCGACAAACAGCGCGAGGCCCAGCGTCACGCCCAGCGCCACGCCCAGCGCCACGCCGGGACCGACTCCGTCGGCGTCGGCCAGGGTGCCGACGGCGGCCACTACAACCGCCCCCAACGACGGCAATGTTCACATCACCGGCTTCTCTGTCACCCCGACAAAGGTCGACTGCAGCCCCGGGTCGGCGGAACTGCAGGTCAACTGGAGCAGCACGAACGGTTCCATCGCCTACTTCGGTGTCGACACGGCAGACGCCGAGACCGGCGGCATGGGATGGATGCTTCACCCCAGCGGCACCCAGCGCGACTTCCCGGGGGGCTACGACCCCTTCCTGGCGAACTGCGGATCGGCCTCCACGAACTACACGATCACCATCGTCGGGAATGGGTCGAAGCAGAGCCGCACGGTCACCGTCACGAAGAAGTGAGGGCAAGGGCACCGCGTGCGCCCGTAAACTGCTCCGATCACAACCGGGCACCTCACCAACGACACGGTGCCGCGCATATCGAACCGGAGCACCGCGATGACCTCTGCCATTTCTGCCCACAGAATCCCCGACAAGCCCGTCCTCGAAGGGCTCGAAGCCACCTGGGGCGCTGTCTGGGAAGCCGAGGGCACCCACCGTTTCGATCGCGCATCCGCCCTCGCTGCGGGTAAGAGCAGCGTCTTCAGCGTCGACACGCCGCCGCCGACCGCGTCGGGCAGCCTGCACATCGGTCACGTCTTTAGCTACACCCACATGGATCTTGCGGCCCGGTTCCAGCGCATGCGCGGTCGCAGCATCTTCTACCCGATGGGCTGGGACGACAACGGTCTCCCCACCGAGCGCCGCGTCCAGAACTACTACGGCGTGCGCTGCGATCCCACCCTCCCCTACGTCGACGGCTACCGGCCGCCGCTCGAGGGTGGCCAGACCGTCGACGGCCGGAGTGCCAGTTCGAAGGCCGCTGACCAGGTGCCGATCTCGCGCCGCAACTTCATCGAACTCTGCGAAAAGCTGACAGCCGAAGACGAGAAGCAGTTCGAGGCGCTCTGGCGCGATCTCGGCCTCAGCGTGGATTGGTCGCTCACCTACCGCACCATCGGGCACCAGGCACAGTTGGCCGCCCAACGCGCGTTCCTGCGCAACCTGGCCCGTGGTGAGGCGTATCAAGCCGATGCCCCGACCCTGTGGGACGTGACCTTCCGCACCGCGGTCGCCCAGGCAGAACTCGAAGATAAGGACCAGCCAGCCGCGTACCACCGGGTGTCATTCCACCGGACCTCGCCTGGGTCTGGCGATGCAACAACCGTCGACATCGAGACAACTCGGCCCGAGTTACTCGCGGCCTGTGTTGCGCTGGTGGCGCATCCGGATGACGAGCGCTACCAGTCGCTGTTCGGGACCACCGTGACCACGCCACTTTTCGGTGTCGAAGTCCCCGTGCTCGCTCACCACCTGGCGCAGAAAGACAAGGGATCGGGCATCGCGATGGTCTGCACCTTCGGCGACGTGACCGATGTGGTCTGGTGGCGCGAACTGGACCTGCCAACCCGCGCGATCATCGGCAAAGACGGCCGCATTCTCGAGGAGGCGCCCGCCGCTGACCTCTTCACCACCGCGGGCACTGCCGCCTACGCCGAACTGGTCGGCAAGACTGTGTTCTCGGCGAAGACGAGGGTGGTCGAACTGCTCAGGGAGTCCGGCGATCTGATCGGCGACCCGAAACCGATCACGCATCAGGTCAAGTTCTACGAGAAAGGTGACAAGCCGCTCGAGATCGTGGCGACACGACAGTGGTACATCGCCAATGGCGCCCGAGACGAAGCGCTGCGAGATCGGCTGCTCAAGGCCGGAACGCAGATCTCCTTCCACCCCGACTTCATGCGGGTCCGCTACGACAACTGGGTCGGCGGGCTGACCGGTGACTGGCTGATCTCTCGGCAGCGCTTCTTCGGGGTGCCGCTGCCGATCTGGTACCCGATCGACGCCGACGGCGAGGTGCTGCGCGAGCAGCCGATCGTGCCCGGCGAGCACCTGCTGCCGATCGATCCGGCCTCGGATGCCGCCCCTGGCTACGACGAGAGTCAGCGCGGGCAGGCCAACGGATTCGTTGGCGAGCTCGACATCATGGACACCTGGGCCACCTCGTCTCTCACCCCGCAGATCGCGGGCGGCTGGGAGACGGATCCCGAGCTGTTCGAGCTGGTGTTCCCGTACTCGCTGCGCTCGCAAGGGCAAGACATCATCCGCACCTGGCTGTTTTCGACCGTGCTGCGGGCCGAGCTCGAGCACCACAGCATCCCGTGGGCAGACGCTGGCATCTCGGGCTTCATCGTGGACCCCGACCGCAAGAAGATGTCGAAGTCGAAGGGCAACGTCGTGACGCCGGCGGCCATGCTCGAGGAGCACGGCTCGGATGCGGTGCGCTACTGGGCTGCCTCCAGCCGGCTGGGCACCGACGCGGCCTTCGATCCGCAGAACCCGAAACAGATGAAAATCGGTCGACGGCTCGCCATCAAAGTCCTGAACGCCGCAAAGTTCGTCTATTCGTTCCCGCTGGTCGAGCCTGTCCCGCTGGTCGAGCCCGTCGAGACCCCGTCGGTGAGCGCACCCCTCGACGTCGACATGTTGGCCGAACTCGGGCGCGTGGTCACCACGGCGACGAAGGCCTACGAGGAGTACGACCACGCGCGTGCACTCGAGGCCACCGAACAGTTCTTCTGGACCTTCTGCGACGACTACCTGGAGCTGGTCAAGGAGCGGGCGTACACCGGTTCCGGCGCCGCACAGGCGAGCGCGGTGAACGCACTGCGGCTCGCGACCGACGTGTTGCTGCGTCTGCTCGCGCCGGTGATCCCGTTCGCTACCGAAGAGGTCTGGCGCTGGACGCACGACGGCTCGATCCACACGGCCGCCTGGCCGACGGTGGCCGAGTTGAACAATCCCGACGCACCACGCGGCCTGCTGCCGGCGGTCAGCGCTGCGCTGATCGGCATCCGCCGCGCCAAGACCGACGCGAAGGCCTCGCAAAAAACCGAGGTGCTGTCGGCGACGCTGCTGGGGCCGGCGCTCTTGGCTGAAGCGGCCGATGACCTGCGCGGCGTCGGACGAATCACCGACCTGACCATCCTCGAGGCCGACGAGGTCGCCGTGACCGACATCGTGCTTGCGGAGGCAACGGTCGAATGATACCCACGACGGCTCGTGGCGCGCTGCGACACCTGTCGGCCGTCGTCGCCACCGTCGTCGCGGCCACCGTTGTCGTGGTCGCCCTGCTCGGAAGCTTGTCCGGGTGCTTCCCGCTCCAACCCGATCCCCAGCCGACGACCACCGGGCTCGCGGAGCCGGGAAGTGTCGCACCGCTTGCTCCGCTGGTGGTCCCCGCCGTGCTGAACCACTGTCCGCTCGAGAGCGCGGTGCATTACTCGGGGTACTGGCTGCCGATCGACGAGGTCTACATCTGCCGAGCCGACGGCAAGCACGACACAGACGGTGTCTCCAGCTACGGGCCGTGGGAATCCGCCTCGCAAATCGAGAACCCGGCGAAGCTGCTCGGGGCATACCGCGTCGCGGATGCGCAGAAGAGCCGCGGACTCTGCACCCTCTTCCGCCGCGATCCACTGATCATCTGGGCGCATCGCGACGGAGTGACCTCGGCGTACTACGCTCCGGTGGACAGCTGCGGCAACCCGACCGACGCCGCCACGGCCGCCTACCAGTCGGCCAAACGCACGCTGCTGATCGACGTCGACCGTGGCGCCCCCGATTCCTCGAAGAAGGATGCAACCGGATGACGAACTCCCCCGCACCGCTACCCGCACTGCGGCCCGCACCACCGGTGTCGGCGACAATCCGCCCGATCGAGGCCGGCGACCGCGACGCCTGGCGGCGACTGTTCACGGCATACGGCGTCTTCTACGAGACCGAGTTCCGCCAATCCGTGCTTGACGGCGACTGGGCGTGGCTGATGGATGCCGCTCACGACGTGTCCGCGCTGGTGGCAGAGCTCGACGGGGCAGTGGTGGGATTCGCCCACCTGCGACGCCTACACGACACCTTCACTGCGGCGCCCGCCTGGTCGCTGGACGACCTGTTCGTCCTGCCCGAGCATCGCGGTGCGGGCATCGCCCGCGCGCTGATCGAGGCCTGCGACGCCACCGCCCACGCGGCCGGCGGCGGCACCCTTCGCTGGATCACGGCATCCGACAACACCACAGCCCAGGGTCTCTACGACAAGGTCGCCACCCGCACCAGCTGGGTGACATACGAAAGGGAGACGTAGTGCAACTCGGAACGCGATGGGCCTTCGGCGACGAGCCGCCGAGTCGACTTCCGGAGGTGATGGTCGGTGCGATCGCCGACGTCGAATCCGAACTCGACGGACTCGGCACACTCGACGGTCCTGACACCACCAACTGGCGCTGGACGCTGACCTGGCTGGAGGGCCGGCCGATCGTTGAACTCGATGACGGGACCGCCTTGGTCTACGACCCCACTACCGAGACCGTGACCCGAGAGCAGAGGGATTAGCTCAGCTTGTTGCGGCGCGAAAAGTCGGCACGGGTGGCCGTCTGGCGACAACACATCGATGAGCCGGGCCAAGCCCGGGGCGGGTTGTGCTCCGTCGGTGCGAGGCTGGTGGCCTGCCCTCGATGCCGCCGTAGGCTGGATTCATGGTTGATCTGAACCCCTTCTTCGAACCGAGCGCCCTGGAATACGGCCTTCCCCCGTTTGCCAAGATCCGAGATGAGCACTACGGACCGGCGTTCGAGAAGGGGATGCGCGACCAGCTGACCGAGGTGCGGGCCATCGTGCGCAGGCGCGACGTCCCGATATTCGACAACACCCTCGTCGCGCTGGAGCGGAGCGGGCAACTGCTGTCGCGCGTCGCCACGGTGTTCTTCAACAAGAGCTCATCCGACTCCAGCGACTTCACCAACGAGCTTGAGGAGACCGTCGCGCCGAAGCTCGCCGCGCACTCCGACGCGATCCTGCTCGACTCAATGCTCTACTCGCGGGTCAAGACGGTCCACGATTCGCTCCACGACCATCCGGACCTGACTGCCGAGCAGAGGTACCTCGTGCACCGCTGGTATACCGAGATGAGCCTCGCGGGCGCGGGCCTCGACAACGACGCCAAGAAGAAGCTCAGGGAATACAACGAAAAGCTGTCGACGCTCACCACCCGCTTCGAGAAGAACCTGCTCGCTGACACCAACGAGCTGGCCGTGGTGATCGACGACGTCGATGACCTCGACGGGCTCGAGCCGGGCGAGATCTCGGCGGCAGCCGAAGCAGCCAGGGTGCGCGGGCTCGACGGCAAGTACCTCGTCACACTTGTGCTCCCGACCGGGCACCCGCTTTTGGCGTCGTTAGCGAATCGCGGTATCCGTCAGCGCATCATGGAGGCCTCCGAGGCTCGCGGCACACATGGCGGCGAGTGGGACAACAGGAACGTTGTGCTCGAGATCACGCGGCTGCGCGCCGAGCGCGCCGAGTTGCTCGGCTTCGCGAGCCACGCGGCCTTCGTGCTCGCCGACTCGACGGCGAAGACGCCGGAGGCGGTTGCCGACATGCTGGGTAAGCTCTCGCCAGCAGCCGCTCGCAACGCGAAGACGGAGCAGGGCGAGCTGGAGGTGATCGTCGAAGGCGAGCTCGACGACGACCAGACCGTGAAGAGTTGGGACTGGGCTTTCTGGACCGGGAAAGTACGCCAGCAGAAGTTCGACATCGACAGCGCGGCGCTCCGCCCCTGGTTCGAAGCCGAACGAGTGCTGCAGGACGGCGTGTTCTTCGCCGCGACCAAGCTTTACGGCGTCACCTTCACCGAGCGGCAGGACCTCGTCGGCTACCACCCGGAGGCGCGCGTATTCGAAGTCCACAACGAGGACGGCTCGCCGCTTGGCCTCTACCTGCTCGACCTCTACACTCGGGATACGAAGCGGGGTGGGGCGTGGATGAACGACCTGTTCTCCCAGTCCAGCCTGCTCGGTCACGAGCACACGATCGTGGTCAATAACCTCAATGTGCCTAAGCCCGCCGCAGGCGAGCCGACACTGTTGACGTTCGACGAGACATCCACTTTCTTCCACGAGTTCGGGCACGCGCTGCACGGCCTCTTCGCGCGGGTAACTTACCCCAAGCTGGCCGGCACGAATGTGTTTCGCGACTTCGTCGAGTTCCCCAGCCAGGTCAACGAGATGTGGATGCTGTGGCCCGAGGTGCTCGCGAACTATGCGAAGCACTACCAGACTGGTGAGGCGCTCGACCAGGGCATCGTGGACCGGCTGCACGCCTCAGAGCAGTTCAACGAGGGCTTCGCCACCAGCGAATATCTCGGTGCGGCGCTGCTTGACCAGGCGTGGCACGGGCTGTCCGCGACGGCAGCGAAAGCGGTTCGCGACGTCTCGGCGTTCGAGGCGGATGCCCTAACCGCCGTCGGTCTCGACAACCCGGCCGTGCCACCTCGCTACCGCAGCACATACTTCGCGCATATCTTCTCGGGCGGCTACGACGCCGGGTACTACTCCTACATCTGGAGCGAGGTGCTCGACGCCGACACGGTCGAGTGGTTCAAAGAGAACGGCGGACTCATCCGCGCCAACGGCGACCGATTCCGCTCGAAGCTACTCGGCGTCGGCGGGTCGAAGGATGCAATCGAGGCCTACGTCGACTTCCGCGGCCGCCGAGCCGAGATCGGGCCACTGCTGAAGCGTCGCGGGCTGGAGTAGCTCCTCTGCCCGCGCGCCGGTTCCCGGGCCGGGCATCAGCGTCCGGCGCGTGCGCGGCATCGGTGTCCGGCGCGTGCTCAGGCGGTGTTTTGTTGCATAAGCGGTTGTTCGGACGTTCGCGGTCTGCGCGGAAGTCAGCGGACTCCCGCCGACCGCAGAAGATCGCTCGTCAGTCGAATGGGATACCCAGACAAAGGCTCGCGTATACGCGCCCGGGGTGATCCGTTCGAGCTGACCCGCCGCCACCAAGCGCGCCAACGACATCCGTTCGTTCGGTGTCAGCGCCTCGCGGGCGAGCAAAACGCGCTCCAGCGAATGGGATTCGAAGTCGACACCCATACCCTGAGCTTGGGCATCGTGGCATCGTGCAGATCGCCACACTGCTTCTCTGGAAAGCCGACACTCCGAACCGCGGCGCAGGAATCACGCGGCCATTTGAGCCGAGCGCTCTGGTTCGAACGACCGCTCCGGAATCAAAACACCGCACTCGGCGGGGGCCGGAGCGAGACGGGCGGCGGGGGCGGGCGAGCGGTGAGCGGTCGCTAGACAGCCAGATCGCGAAGCGTGCGCAGCCGCACGTCGACCGTCGCACCCTGCGGCACCACGATGACCTCGTCCGCTATTGTCGACGCCGCGAGCGCATCAATCCGCGAACGCACATGCTCGATCGTTCCGATCGCCTGGTGCTCGAGCCGCTGATCCACGAAAGTGTTTTCGCCGTCCGTCCAGGGGTGGGCGAGCGCCTCCCGGAGCGACGGGACGCGAGTCGGCAGCCCGCTCCGCAAGCGGACCATCTGCAGCGCCTGCGGGAGGGCGAGCCGACGGGCCGCCTCCGCCGAGTCCGCGACCAGGGTCGTCACCGCCACCATCGAGTGCGGCTCGCTCAGCGTGACCGACGGGGTGAACGCGTCCCGGTACACCTCGAAGGCCAGTGGCGTCCTGTCGCCGCCCGCGAAGTGATGGGCGAAGGCAAACGGGAGCCCAAGCATGCCGGCGAGACGCGCGCTGAAGTCGCTCGACCCCAGCAGCCAGAGCTGAGGCGAGTCGCCCATGCCGGGCACGGCCATGATCCGCGAGCCCTGTCCAGTCTCGAGCGCGGGGATCGTGCCGAAGTACGCCAGGAGTTCGATCACCTGCTGGGGGAAGTCATCCACTGTCTCGATGCCGACGTTGCGACGGATGGTGGCACTCACGAGCGGGTCGGTGCCAGCCGCGCGTCCGAGCCCGAGGTCGATCCGATCGCCGTGAAGCGCTACGAGCGTGCCGAACTGCTCCGCCACGACCAGGGAGCTATGGTTCGGCAGCATGACGCCACCCGAGCCGACGCGGATGCGCTCGGTGGCCGCCGCGATTGCACCGATCAGCACGGGCGGCGACGAGCTCGCGATTCCCGGCATGCCGTGATGCTCAGCCACCCAGAAGCGCTGGTAGCCGAGCCGATCGGCCTCGCGCGCGACGGTGAGGGTGTCGGCGAGAGCCTCGGCGTGCGATCCGTCGGCGGAGACCGAGGCGAGGTCGAGGACGGAGAGCGGAACGGTCACGTCGGAGGCAACCGCCGCGGGCGTCGGCCGATTCCCGACCAGCCTCGCACCTTGGATGCAAGGGCGCGGATCACTGCCGCGATGGCATCCGGCGCCCAGCTCGCCGCGAAATACCCGCCGTGTGCAAGCTTCTCGAACGAGCGGATGTCGGTGTGGGTGCGCTGCGCGTAGGACTCCGGGTAGAGGCGCTCGTGCGTCTGCACGACGACCGCCGCGGGGACGGCGATCCGCGGAATGTCAGGATCGAGTTCGGCATCCATCTACGGCCGAAAGCTGGTTCCGATCAAGCCGGAGATCCAGTACAGCATCACGGTGGTGAGGAACTGATCGTGCGTGAACAGTGTCGTCGGGTCGCTCCAGGCTTGGAACTTCTCGACGATCCAGGCCGCGAGTCCGCTCAGTGTGCGTGACTACGCGGACTTCTCCGCGCGACGGGGAGGGCGCTGCACGATAGTTGCCGCCGCGTTCTCGAGCACGGCGCCCTTGGTCACGATGACGCGGGCGACCTCTTCGCTGGAGGGGACCTCGAACATGATCGGGCCGAGCACCTCTTCGAGGATCGCACGCAGGCCGCGAGCGCCGGTCTGGCGCAGCACCGCGAGATCTGCGATCGCCTCAAGGGCATCCGGCTCGAAGTCGAGTTCTACGCCGTCGAGCTGGAACATGCGCTGATACTGACGCACCAGCGCGTTCTTCGGCACGGTCAGGATCTCCATGAGTGCGTGCTGGTCGAGCGGAGACACGGTGGTGACGACGGGCAGACGACCGATGAACTCGGGGATCAGGCCGAACTTGTGCAGGTCTTCGGGCAGCACCTCGCTGAACAGGGTCGCCTCGTCGCGTTTGGAGTGCAGCGGGGCGCCGAAGCCGATGCCTCGGCGGCCGACTCGGGCCGAGATGATGTCTTCGAGGCCCGAGAAGGCGCCTGCCACGATGAACAGCACGTTCGTCGTGTCGATCTGAATGAACTCCTGATGCGGATGCTTGCGGCCACCCTGCGGCGGCACCGAGGCGATCGTGCCCTCGAGGATCTTCAGCAGCGCCTGCTGAACGCCCTCACCCGACACGTCGCGGGTGATCGACGGGTTCTCAGCCTTGCGCGCGATCTTGTCGATCTCGTCGATGTAAATGATGCCTGTCTCAGCGCGCTTGACGTCGTAGTCTGCGGACTGGATGAGCTTGAGCAAGATGTTCTCGACGTCCTCGCCGACGTACCCTGCCTCGGTCAGCGCGGTAGCATCCGCGACCGCAAACGGCACGTTGAGGCGCTTGGCGAGCGTCTGCGCCAGGTAGGTCTTGCCGCATCCGGTGGGTCCGATGAGCAAGATGTTGCTCTTGGCGATCTCGATGTCGTCGATGAGCGCGTCGGCTGCGGCGAGCGTCGAACGGGCCCGGATGCGCTTGTAGTGGTTGTAGACGGCGACCGAGAGAGCGCGCTTGGCCGGCTCTTGCCCAATCACGTACTCCTCGAGGAAGCCGAAGATCTCTTTGGGCTTGGGAAGGTCGAACTCACTCGAGACCTCTTCGCCGGCCTCAGCCAGACGCTCCTCGATGATTTCGTTACATAGCTCGACGCACTCGTCACAGATGTAGACCCCAGGGCCCGCAATGAGCTGCTGAACCTGCTTTTGCGACTTGCCACAAAAGGAGCACTTGAGCAGGTCAGCGCTCTCCCCGATGCGTGCCATGCGACCGAGCCTAACCCGAACCACCGGAGTGGACAGGCAGTGTGTGGAATTGGGCCGTCGGCGCGCCGTCTCGAGCCGCCGACTTAGGCTCGAGCTATGCCGATGTCCACCCGCGCACAGCGACTGGCCCGCGGAGCTCGCGGTCTGGAACATGCTCGCGTGGCTCGTCACGCTTGTGGCTGGCCGGATCACCGGCGCCGCGGCGCCGATCCTGGCAAGCGGTTTCGCACACCTGCCCGCCGCGCTATCCGAGGCCCGGCCTCAGCCGTCCCGGGTCTTCGTGTCGTCCGCATCACGGCGAGGCCCTCCCCCTGCTCCCGTTCTGAGCATGCATGCCTCACGCGTGCCATCCAGAACAGAGCGACAAACGTGTTGATGACAACAGTCGGGACGACAGCTATGCACCGCACCAAAACGACAAAGCCGTCACCGACCAGGATCCGGACAGCGCTCCAATTCCCTCGGTCACGACCACCAGCACCGGGTCGACGGCCGCGGGGCCTGATGTTCTTGCGCGGATCCTCGGCGGAGTCGGCCTGGTGCTCGACGTGGTCGCGTTGCTGATCGCCGTAGTCAAACGCCGTCCGCGGCAGCGGGCGAGCTAACCATGCGCCGCGACCCTGCCCTGCTCCTGGTGATCGGCCTCGCTGTCGCCAGCGTCGTCGGCGTCGCCGGACCAGCTTTCGCGCACGACCAGATCGTCTCGTCCACCCCGAGCCCGAACCAGACGTTGACTGCGCTCCCCACCCAGTTTGCGATAGACACGAACCACGCGTTGCTCGACATCGGGGGGTCCGGCCGCGGCTTCGCCTTCGAGATCCAGGATGCTGCCGGTAAGTACTATGAGACCGGCTGTGTCGCGATCGTCGACAGCAACATGTTCACGGCGGCGCGACTCGGCTCTCCCGGGAACTACACGATCATCTTCCAGATCGTGTCGGGCGACGGGCACACAGTGAGCGGCGAGATTCCCTTCACCTGGGCTCCCAGCGGTACCGCCGCCGTGACGAAAGGCGCCGCTGATCCGCCCGGGTGTGACGGCGCGAGGGGGCCGCCTAAGCCAAACGCGGCGGACGGCGGGAGCGAGGCGAGCCGCGATTCGCAGGTTCCGCTTGCCGATGTGTTGTGGATCGGCGGCATCCTGCTTGCCGTGGCCGCCGCCGTGATTGTGACCCTGGTGGTGATGACACGCCAGCGTCGCCGCGATGACGGCCGCGGCGAGGCCGATGATCCACCCGCGAAGGATCTCGGCACCCCGCCCCGCGGACGGTAACTCAGGAAGAACGGGGGATTTCAAGCCAAACTTGGGCAGAGATCGCCCATCTGGCCTGAATCACCGACCGGCGGCGGCAGCGGCGGCAGCTTCGGCAGCGGCAGCGACAGCAGCAGCAGCTTCGGCGGCGGCAGCGACAGCGACAGCAGCAGCTACGGCGCAGACCTGCCGCACGCCCGCCGTCGGAGCCGCCATCGCCCCGGCGCCGTCGAAACGTCGACTGAACTCGCAGAAGGCCCGCCCGGAGCGATCCGGACGGGCCCTCTGTCGTGCAGCGACCGGCGTTACTTGACCAGGGCGGGCAGGTTCTTGCGGCTGGTGAGCACCTGGTCGATCAGGCCGTAGGTGAGGGCCTCATCCGCCGACAGGATGGTGTCGCGCTCGAGGTCACGGTTGATGCGCACGATGTCGTGGTTCGAGTGCTTCACCAGCGTCTCCTCGAGCCAGGTGCGAAGCCGCAGGATCTCCTTAGCTTGAATCTCGATGTCCGATGCCTGACCGCGGCCCGCCTCGCCGACGGCGGGCTGGTGGATCAGGATGCGCGCGTTCGGCAGGGCGAGACGTTTGCCCGGCGTTCCGGCAGCGGCGATCACCGCCGCAGCGGACGCCGCCTGGCCGAGCACAACCGTCTGAACCTGGGGACGGATGTACTGCATCGTGTCGTAGATCGCCGTCATCGCAGTGAACGAGCCACCGGGCGAGTTGATGTACATGACGATGTCACGATCCGGGTCCTGGCTCTCAAGCACGAGAAGCTGAGCCATGATGTCGTCGGCCGACGCGTCGTCGACCTGCACGCCGAGGAAGATGATGCGGTCCTCGAACAGTTTCGCGTACGGGTCCTGACGCTTGAAGCCGTATGGCGTGCGCTCTTCGAAGCTCGGCAGGATGTAACGGGACTGCGGCATCCGGTCGGCGATATTTCCGCCTGCCTTGAACGTGGGGGTTTCCATGATTCTCAGTCCCTTACTTCTTGTCTTCTTCGGTGCCGCCGCCGCCGACGACGTCAGCAGCAGAGGAGCGGATGTGATCGACGAAGCCGTACTCGAGGGCTTCCTCCGCGCTGAACCAGCGGTCGCGGTCTCCGTCGAGGTTGACCTGCTCGAGTGTCTTGCCGGTGGCCTCCGCCGTGATGGCGGCGAGACGGTTCTTCATGTCGATAATGAGCTGTGCCTGAGTCTGGATATCCGACGAGGTTCCGCCGAAGCCGCCAGACGGCTGGTGCAGCAGCACTCGCGCGTTGGGCGTGATGTAGCGCTTGCCCTTGGTGCCCGCGGTCAGTAGAAACTGGCCCATCGACGCGGCCATGCCGATTCCGACGGTGACGATGTCGTTCGGCACGAACTGCATGGTGTCGTAGATGGCCATCCCCGCGGTGATTGAGCCACCGGGAGAGTTGATGTACAGGAAGATGTCTTTCTTCGGGTCTTCCGCGGCGAGCAGCAGGAGCTTGGCCGCGATCTCGTTGGAGTTGTCGTCACGCACCTCGGAACCGAGCCAGATGATGCGGTCCTTCAGAAGACGGTCAAAGACACTCGGCTGGAATGCCATGTCGGCCATGGGTTGTGCTCCGTTTCGGTTTCGCCCCAGGATCGGGAAACGATGTCGAAGTCGAATCTACCGGGGGGCCTCGGACCGCATTGACATGTTCGCCCTCGGCAGAGGGCGAACCAAAAAACGCAGCCGCTCTGGGCCGTCCGGGGAGTGTCAACGAGGTCCGCAAGTAGCGTTGAGGTATGGCAGACAACTGGCAGACCCGCGTCGATGCCGTCTGGGCGGACGCCGCGACCCTCGGCGACGACGAACTGGTCGCTCAGATCGACACCCTTGCCGCCGAGCGCGACCCGAGCGATGCGCTTGCGCTGCTCGAGCGGGCGGGAGCCCGCGACTCCACCGGACGGGAGGAAGACGCCGCACCGCTCTACCGGGCGGCTCTCGCGGCGGGATTGGATGACGCGCGACGCGGGCAAGCCGTCATCCAGTACGCGTCGACAGTGCGCAACCTCGGGCATCCGGAGCAGTCGCTCGAGATTCTGAGCGCCGAGTTCGCGGGCCAGGCGGACCATCCGCTCGCCGACGCCGCCACGGCCTTTGCCGCCCTGGCCCTGGCAAGCAGCGGCCGAACGACCGAAGCTCTCGTCTCAGTGCTGCACGCGCTTGCGCCGCATCTCCCACGGTATCAGCGCGCGGTGCACGCGTACGCCGACGACCTGCTGGAGGAGGCCCCCGAATGATCACCGTGGGGTCGATCGTCATCCGGGTCGAGAATCTGGCCGCTCAGAAGCGGTTCTGGATGCAGGCGCTCGACTACATCGATCGACCGGGTGATGACGACGACTTCGCCCTGCTGCGCCAGCGCGACGAAGCCGGACCGAACGTCTCGCTCGACCAGCACCCCGCGGAGCGGACGCTGCCTCCGCGCATCCACCTCGACCTCTACGCCGACGAGCAGACTGCTGAGGTGGCGCGGTTGGAGTCGCTCGGCGCGACACGGGTGCACTGGAACAAGCGCCCGCCCGACGCCGACTACGTGATCATGCAAGACCCGGAGGGCAACCGATTCTGCGTGATCCAGAGATAGCTCCGCTGGCCAAGCATCGCTGAGTGCGGGACAGTGCACCGATTCGCCGCGGATAGCCGTGCGTTCGCGGATAGCCGTGCGTTCTCGGTGAGTGGACTGGCGCTCGGTGGGCGGTTTCGACGCGGCCGCTTCGCCGCATACTCAGCTGGCGGCGAGTTTTTCCAGGGTGTTCAGGTTGCGGGTGGTCAGCCAGGGCTTATAGCGCGCCTTCGCCTGGGCCTTGCCCATCGCGGAGGAGAGCGTCGAGCCCTTCTGCACCGCCCAGTACAGGATGCCGTCGCCGGGTGCAGCCTGCTCGATCGCCGGATCGAGAGTCACAGCCAGCAGCTCGGCGCGCACCTCGGGCTTGACGGCGAAGACCACGTAGGCGTGACGCTCGGCGTGACGCTCGAAAGGGTAGGCGGCGATAATCTCGCGGATCGCATCCACGGTGAGCACATGCACCCAGGCCTCGTAGCCGAAGCGCTCGCGCAAGGCAGCTTCGAGCGCCTGCTTGGCTGCGGGAGCGGCATCCGGGGTCGTGAACAACACGTTCCCGCTGGCCAGCACGGTTGTGACCTCTGTGAAGTGGTCAGCCGCTGAGCCGAGCCCGGTGGCGACCGCAGCAAGCTCACTCATCTTGATCGTGACGCCGCCGACGTTGATCCCGCGCAGCAAAGCCGCGTACCGCGTCATCGACACAGCCGAAGGGTCGCTCTAGGGGCATTACGCAAGCCCAATTGCCCCAATAGCGACCCTTCGACGAAAGTGACTAGCTGTGGTCGTGACCGAAGTGCTCGTTGCCGGACTTGCGACCGTGGTTATCGCGCGCATTCTTCGGCGTGGAGTCTGAGACCGCGCTCGCCGGCTGCGGCAGCGTGCCCGCGTCACTGGTCTCGACGTCGTCGTCCTCTTCTTCCAGGATGGCGGCGGTGAGAGCCGAAACATCGACGGCCTTGCCGGTGGTATCGACCACCTTGGCCTTCGAGAGGACGACAGCGAGACCCTTGGCGCGCGCCACCTCGCCGATCATGGCGGGCAGCTGGCCGTTGGAGTCGATGACCTTGATGAACTCCCCCGGCTCCATCCCGTACTGCGCGGCAGCCTGGACGAGGTACGAGGTGAGCTCGTTCTGGCTGACCTTGACCTCCTCCTTCTCGGCGATCGCGTCGAGCAGGATCTGCGAGCGGAAGGTCTTCTCGCTCGACTCGGCGACCTCTGCACGGTGGGCGTCGTCTTCGAGGCGACCCTCCTGCTCGAGGTGGCGGTTCACTTCATCGTCGATGAGGCCCTGCGGAACCGGGATGTCGAGCTTCTCGAGCAGCACATCCACAATTTTGTCGCGCGCGGCGACACCCTGACCGAACTCCCCCGACTTGCCGAGCTGCTCGCGGATGTCGCTGCGCAACTCGCCGATGGTGTCGAACTGACTAGCGATCTGAGCGAAGTCGTCGTCGGCGGCCGGAAGCTCGCGCTCCTTGACGGCCAGCACGGTGACCGAGATCTGTGCGGCCTCGCCCTCGTGGTCTCCGCCGAGCAGCGGGGCTTCGAAGTTGGTGGTCTCGCCAGCGGTGAGCGTATCGAGCGCCTCGTCGATGCCCTCGATGAGCTCGCCCGAGCCGAGCTCGTACGAGATATTATTCGCGGCATCCACCTCTTCGCCGCCAATCGTGGCAATGAGGTCGAGCTGCACGAAGTCGCCCGTGGTGGCGGGGCGGTCGACGGTGACGAGGGTGCCGAATCGGCTGCGAAGGTTTTCGAGCTCGGCCTCTACGTCATCCGGGCTAACGGCAACGGGCTCGACCTCGAGCTTCAGGCCGTCGTAGTTCGGGATCTCGAACTCGGGACGCACGTCGACCTCGACCGAGAGCTCCAGGTTGCCGCTGAAGTCGTCGACGCTCGGCCACTTGGTGATGTCAGCGTTGGGGCGACCGAGCGGACGCACCTTCTCCTCTTCTGCCGCGTCGCGGTAGAACTTGTCGAGCCCCTCGTTGACGGCGTGGTTGAGCACCTCGGAGCGGCCGATGCGCTGGTCGATGATGGGCGGCGGCACCTTGCCCTTGCGGAATCCGGGGATGTTCACGTCTTCGGCGATGTGCTGGTACGCGTGGTCGATGCTCGGCTTGAGCTCCTCGGGCGTGACGATGATGTTGATCTTCACGCGCGTGGGGCTGATCTTCTCGACGGTCGTGGTGACCATGGGTGTCTCCGTTGTCTTGATTTGTGATGAATTAAGTCGTGGGAAATGAGTCGGGGCGACAGGATTCGAACCTGCGGCCTCCCGCTCCCAAAGCGGGCGCTCTACCAAGCTGAGCTACGCCCCGGATACTGCGCGCGGCCCAAAAAATGACCTTGCGAAGTCTAACCGTTTCACTTGTCGAGTAGCCGCAAGTGCGTATCGCGACCCCCGCTGGCTGAGGAGAAGTGAAGCGACGTGTCGAAACCAACGATTGTCGGTCCCCCCGCCCACACTGTTGCCATGGCAGACATCGAGATCATGGAACTCCGCGCCTTTGAACCGCGCTGCCTCGACTGCGGCGAGAGCGGCCCCATCGAGACCAGCGTCTTCTTCGCGATGGCGTGGGAAGAGTCGCACAATTGTGTCGCGGTCCGCATCGGTACCGAATCGGGCCGTACTGACGCCGTCGATACCCACGCTCGCCAGTCGGATGCTGCCGAGCTAGCGGTTGCCTCGTAGGGGCAGAACGTTCCGGTAGACTCGCCCGGCGGCTGCGCGTTAAGCGCACCCGGGGATGTAGCTCAATGGTAGAGCTTCAGTCTTCCAAACTGACTACGCGGGTTCGATTCCCGTCATCCCCTCCACCGAATCATTGACTTCTTCCGCCTCTGGCTGACGAGACTTCCTCGCGTGCCCGGAATGCGCCCGGAATTATTCCCGAGAACTACTTTCCCTGCGCTGTGTCATTGTTCTCGGCGGCGTAACGGGTACGGAGCATTGTTGTGAGTAGGACTCGAAAACAAGATTTCAAGGCGCGCCAATTCCTCACGGCGGGTGGCAAGGCGCATAAAGCCCCGAAAGCGAAGTCCGTTGAGGTCGATTCGGGGACGTGGCAGCAGCGACGAGCTACGCCAACCTTTGAGGCTCACGCGAGGCAGCCGATCATGAAACCGGTCAAGCGCCCGACAGACGGCGACCTTTTCCGTATTCAGGCGCGCACGATGACAGACCAGCAGCGCAATTACATCCAGGAGTGGGAACAGAAGCTCCACGACCTCGATTCGGCGGACTCGCCGACGAGCCTCGGGCCCGGTGCCGGAGCTGGCGTGACGAACGCGACCAGCAGAGAGGTGCTCCTCCGAAGGGCGTTTCCTCGTCGACCTGATCATCGAGCCTGCCCGGCCCGCATCGGGGCTCTCAGCCCTCAGACACCATGAAACAACTAGACGAGTGCTTGTTCCAACTTGTGGGAAGTTGGCCAGCAGCCCTCTTGATCTAGGACAGGTGGAGCACTATGATCCGCGGGTAAGCGGAGCATTTCCGCCTTGTCAATCTACGGAGGTGGTGAAATGAGATCGGTTGCGATTGGACGTGTACTTATCGCGTTAACTGGGGCAGTAGCGCTTACAGCGCTGTCGGCGGTGCCAGCGTTGGCATCCGCCCCCTCGAGCGACACACCCTGGCAGACCGGCATGCGGGCGGTGGGCAACGGCGCGACAGTCGAACCGTCGGTAAATGATGTCACGGGTGCGCAGACGTTCCTGATAACTCCGAATCACTCGCCGTTCTGGAGCGTCCGTGACCATCCTGCTGGCACGCCGATCCCGGCCAACCTCCTGAATACGAGTGCTCCGCTTTATCTGGTGACCTATCCGGAGCAGTCAACGGTCGACAGCAACGGGGCACCGCCGCTCAACTGCTACACGGAGGGCGCCTTCGACCCAACCGGAGCGCTTCCCTACAACTGCGATCACGCGCAAATCCCAGGCATGAAAGGACACGATCACCTGGTGGGGGTACCGGGAAGCCAGAAGGCTGGCGGTGACTTCAACGTCGCATGGCATGTGTTGGCGACGGCCTTCACCCCCAAGGGAAAGAGCGACGGTGCGATGAACATCCGCATCCTCACGCTCAGCCAGTTGGAAGCCGCACAGGCGAATCAAGACGTGAGCGGCTTCATCGACACCGGCGTCTACTTCAACTGCTCGGTCGTCTCAAGTCCCAGTTACACGAACGGGACGCGGCTCAGCTTCTCGCCCTTCCCGGCCCGCTAGCTGTGGTTCCTCGGGACGTTGTGATCGGTTGAGTTAGCGAAGACCTCCGGCACGATGCGGGTTACGACGCTCACATCTGAATCCGGAGGTTGTCGTGTTCGCCGCGCGGGTGGTGCACATCGTAGGTTCGCGTCGGCACAGTTAGCCGTCGCCTCAGGCGTTGGATCCGACGCTCCCGGCGCGGTAGTCCGCGGACTACCGCGCCGGGACAAGCTTCCCCGAGGCACGATCCAGAACACACTCCGCGAGTGGGCCTGCGGCTCAATGAACTCGAGCGGCTAGTCGTCTTCCCCGTCTTCGCCCTCGTCGAAGTCGCCGAACGAGTCGGCCAGTTCTGTGTCACCCTTTGCCGCGCGGTACTCGTCGATGCTCACCCAGCTCGTTGAAGTCAAGTCGAGGTCCTCGGCGAGCTCCTCGAGCTGGGCTTCGGTCAGGCGATCCTCAAAGACGGTGCGCAGGGCATCCAATGTCGAATGCTCGGTGACCGGTTCACGGTCGTCATCGTCGGCATCCGGATCGGTGAGTTGCTGATCGTCGGGGCTCATGAACTGCTCGAAAAATTCGTTCTCGAGAACGTCGATGTCGAACTCGTCGGCGTCCTGATCGATCTCGGCCATATTTGACGATAGGCCTCAGCGCTGCATCTTCGCGACTGAAACTAGTTGTCGCGGGCGTCTTCGCCGGTCTCGAACTCCTCAAGCTCGTCGTCAAGCTGGTCGTCGAGGTCGTCGTCGTCGAGCTCGGTCTACTCCTCGATGCTCAGCCACGAGGTCGATGTGACGTCGAGGTCGGCAGCGAGCTCGTCCATCTCGACCTCGCTCAGACGATCTTCGAAGATCGAGCGGATCGCATCCTTCGTCGCCCACTCGGTAACCGGCCACTCGTATTCAAAGGTGTTGGCGTCCCGCTCGAGCTCGCCCTCCGGGCTCATGTACTGCTCGAAGAACTCGGCTTCGAGGTCGTCGATGTCGAACTCCGCGAAATCCGTCGAGAGGTTTGCGATCGCGATCGGCAGACTCGGCAGCAAATAGCCGAGCTCGCGCGGCACGCTCAACCACAACCGCGCGTAGAGCGCGCGGCGAGAAGCGGGATCGATGAGGCCAGGAGCGGGAGGGGTGGTCATGGGTGGATCCATTGTCACGGTCATGGTTCCAGAGTGGCGAGGCCTGGTGTCGGGTGGGATCCGGTCAGCAGACCTGTCGCGCGGGGGGCTAACCCCCGAGAGCGTGCTGAGCCGAATACACCGAGATCGCCGACACGATGCAGAAGATTGCAGCCAGGGTGTCGAATGAGCCGATTGCGATCGCCGCGACCGCGAATCCGTGCCGATCCGATTCGACGGCAAACTGCGGGGCTCTGAGCATGCCACGGATTCCCAGAACGATGGCGCCGATCCCCATCATCCCCATGGGATTGAGTGACAGTCCGATCAGGCCGTAGACAAACGCACGGGTAGCGATCGAGTTCACGCCAGACGCCGTGACGGGATTCGTGTACGCGTACTGTGCGCTGCAGTTCGGCGGCGCCAACGTCGCAGACGTCATCGAGTCGCTCATAGCGAAAAGCTAACCGCGCGCGCTGCCAGAATCGAGAGTTCCCGATTAGCTCTCACCCCAGCTGGGGGCAGATGCACGGCGGCGCTCGCTACCGTGGAGTCATGCGCCCCGCTCAAGTCCGGATCATCGCCGACCTCCACGTGCAGCCCACGATCGACCCCGCCGCGGAGGCGGCACGCAGGGTCGGTTTCCTCGCGGACTACCTGACGGCCACCGGCGCGTCGGGCTTCGTGCTGGGCATCAGCGGCGGCCAAGACTCTTCGCTGGCCGGGCGACTGTGTCAACTCGCGGTCGAGCGGGTCGCGGCATCTGGCGTCGAAGTGACCTTCATCGCGGTGCGCCTGCCCTACGCAGTCCAGGCCGACGAAGACGATGCGCAGCTCGCGCTGAGCTTCATCCAGCCCTCGGATGCGATCACCTTCGACATTAAGCGCGCCGTCGACGGCTTCCAGGCCGAATACGACCAGCGCTTCGACGAGCCGCTGCTCGACTTCACCAAAGGCAACGTCAAGGCGCGCTCTCGCATGATCGCGCAGTATTCCATCGCCGGCCAGAGCCGGATGCTGGTGGTCGGTACCGATCACGCGGCCGAGGCGGTCACCGGCTTCTTCACCAAGTTCGGCGACGGTGGAGCCGACATCCTCCCGCTCAGCGGACTCTCGAAGCGCCAAGGCCGCGCCCTACTCGAGCACCTCGGTGCCCCCGAGCGGCTCTACCTCAAGGCGCCCACCGCTGATCTGCTCGACGGGAGCCCGGGGCAGACCGACGAGGCCAACCTCGGCCTGAGCTACGCCGACATCGACGACTATCTCGAGGGTCATGAGGTCTCGGATTCCGTGGCGGACGCCCTCGAGGCGCGGTACATCGCAACCGCGCACAAGCGTGCCGCACCGGTAACCCCGTTCGATGGCTGGTGGCGCACTGACAGCGATCCCTGGTCACGCTGATTGAATAGCACCGCAGGCGCCTATCGATATCTGCGACGCAGCTACTCCGGTTTCGACACTCTCAGCGGGCGATAGTTTTCAGCGGCGCCGAGAGCTCCCAGATGTTGCCTGCCGGATCCTGGAAAGCAGCGGTCCGGATACCCCACGCGCGGTCCATCGGACCGTTCAGCAGGGCGACACCGTGGGCGTCCAACTCAGCGACCTTGGCATCCACGTCGTCGACATCGAGCGTGAACTGTATGCGCGGCAGCGCGTCCGCGCCGCCGGGAATCGCCGGCGCGATCAGGTCGACCGCCTCGGAGGCCCGCAGCACGTTGATCATGGTGGGGCCAAACCGGAAGACGACGGACACCTCGTCTTCGTACGCCGCCGGGAGCCCGAAGACCGTCAGGTAGAACTGCTTCGTCGCCTCGAGATCTTCGGCAAATACGGTGATCGCAGTGAGGGGGCCTGGCCAGTTAGTCATGTTCACACTGTACACATGGCTGCGAGGGGAGCAAGCCGGGGCCTCGAGTCCATCCGTGAGGTCATCGACCTCCTCGATCGGCAGGTCGGAGAGCGCATCCCGAACGGCAGCAAAGGCGATGACATCCGGTAAGGCAAGTGAGGCGGTAGAGATCTACTTTTCTTCGATCGAGCGGACGGGCGTGGGGGTGAAGCTGGGCACGCGGCCTGTGGGCTTCGCGACGAGGAGTCCTGTAATGGTCTGCGCGAAGGCCGTCCAACTCTCGCGCTGCTCGGCGAGCATCGTGCGGCCCTGCTCGTTGATTCCGTAGTACTTCCGATGCGGCCCGCCGTCGGACGGGACGACGTAGCTGGTGAGCGCACCCGCCGAATAGAGCCGACGAAGCGTGCCGTAAACGGAGGCATCCCCCACCTCCCCGAGGCCGGCTGCGCGGAGGCGTCGCACGACGTCGTAGCCATAGCCGTCATGCTGCTCGATGGCGGCTAGCACGGCGACGTCGAGCACCCCCTTGAGCAGTTGCGTGGTGTCCACTGTTCTCCTTCTCGGTCACGTCACTGCGCCACACACTAGTGCGCTGTGCACAATACCCCAAACGCAATGCACCGCGAGGCGGCGACCCAAGGGCGTAGAAAGAAGTCCCCCGAAGTGCCGACAGACTGCGCGGTCCCCTGAATTCCGAGGGATTATCGCGAACTGTCCCCCAAATGGGGGACTCGCCCCCCAGGATGGGGGCCACTAGAGTCACCCTAGATCGCAACCCGAATGCCCACTCGCGGTCAACCTCTCTCAGCAGGAGTCCCCCATGAAGAACACTCTGATTAGCCCGACCGCCTCCGCCGCACCAGCCGGTTGGTACAACGACCCGCTGGGCATCCCGCAGTTGCGTTGGTGGAACGGCATCGGCTGGACCAACCACGTGCAGGAAGCCCGCGCCGAGTTCCAGTCGTGGGGCGCACAGCCCATGTCGGTCGTCGCGTAGCACGCCCCTTCCACCCTGGTCTAGGCCCGGTAGCTCCATTGCCCCGCGACCATCGTCGCGTACACCGGCATGCCGCGAAGCTGCTCACCGGACGCGGCGAGCGGATCGATCTCGGTGATCACCAGGTCCGCTGGCGATCCCACTGCGATGTCGTCATTACCGCCCCACGACGCGCGCAGGGCCTCCACGATCGGGAGCGACTGCTCGGGATGCCACGGCGTGAGCCCGTCGCGGGTGCGCGACACCGCGGCTGCGATCGTGACCCACGGGTCGAGCGGAGCCACCGGCGCATCTGAGCCGAGTGCGAGCTCGGCTCCCGCCTCGAGCAGCGACCGATAGGCGAATGCGCGGTCCGTGCGCCCCGCCCAGAAGTGGTCGGTGACCTCCCGGTCGTCCATCGCGTGCTCGGGCTGCACGCTGGCGCGAACTCCCAACTGCGCGAACCGCGGAAGGTCGGCCGCGAGCACCAGCTGCGCATGCTCGATGCTGCCGCTTTGCCCGCGATCGGCGCCGGGCAACGGTCCGAGTGCCGCGAAGGTGTCGAGGGCGAGGGTCGTCGCACGATCGCCGATGGCGTGGATGGTGGGAATCAGTCCCTGGGCGACTGCGGCGCGCGCGAGGCGGAGCAGTTCGTCTGGGGCGTGGATCGCCAGGCCCGCGGCATCCGGACCGGTCAGGCCCGGATAGTCGTCATAACACCAGGCGGTGCGCGTGTTGAGCGAGCCGTCGGTGAAGAGCTTGAATGGGCCGCCAACGAGCAAGCCCCCGGTGTCAGGCACCACCTCGCCCGTCCGGATGCCGGCCGCCACGATGGCATCCAGGTCGCCCGGGTAGACCCCGCCCCGCACTCGCAGCCCGCGGAATCCGTCGCCGAAGCGGCGCTGCCAGGCGGCGATCGCGCCCCGCATCTCGAGATCGACAATGCCGACCACTCCGCGCGATGCGGCGACCATCGCGGACTTAATGGCCCAGGTATCCAATTGCTCCTCGGGGACCTCGCTGAGGCGCACGTTGAGGTCGAAGGCCTCCTGCTCGCGCACCAGCCACGCGTCGGAGGGCAGGCCGAGCATTCGGAGCGCCGCGGCGTTCGTCCACATACAGTGCACATCGCCACTGACCAGCGCGACCGGGATGTCGCCGAACTCGAGCAACTCGGGGCTCGGAGTGTCCGGCCACAAACCGTCCCGGAAACCCTGTCCGATCAGCACGGTGCCGGGCTCCGGCGGATGCTGCGCCAGATGCGTACGCACGAGGGCCGCCGTCTCGACGGCCGAGTGCGCCGCTGTGAGGTCGAGTCTGCGCGAGAGAAGGGTCCACTGGCCGAAGTGGACGTGCGAATCCCACAGGCCCGGCTGCAGCCAGCGGCCGTCAAGGTCAAGGCGATCGACTTCGTCGAAATCACCGGGTTGCTCGGCGGGTTTCGACGGGCTCAACCGGCGGATCATGCCGTCCGAAACAAACACGTCGACGACACTGCCGCCTAGCAGACGCGCGTTGCGGAGGAGGGTGTTCAGAGCATGTCCATCTCGTCGGCCAGGCCCGGATGGGCGTACGCGCCATCGCCGCGCAACGCGTCGATAATCGTCTCGCGCACCTCGGGCGACTTGTTCTGGCTCAGCTTGAGGCGAGCATCCATTCGGGTGACCCGGATCCGCAGACCCACGGTTCCCCTCGCGACCCGTCTCGCGTATTCCTGGTTGTATGCAAGGGAGACCGGATGCGGCATCCGCACCTCGAAGTGGTCAACGAGCCGCTGCAGAACCGCGAAGTTCTCCTCCGCGCCGAGGATCTCGGGGGTGCCGTAAAGGTGCGCGGTCACGTGGTTCCAGGTAGGAATGAAGTCGCCATCGGCGTACCAACCGGGCGAGAT
>JAYWDH010000226.1:0-9408 GCA_043779945.1 Microbacteriaceae bacterium | reverse complement strand
AAGGGGATCTCGATTTTCCGGGTCGATAATCCGCACACCAAGCCGCTCGACTTCTGGGAGTGGCTGATCGGCGTCGTCAACGAGCGGCACCCGGACGTCGTGTTCCTCGCCGAGGCGTTCACCCGGCCCGCGATGATGCAGAGTCTCGGTGGCGCGGGGTTCCAGCAGTCGTACTCCTACTTCACCTGGCGCAACACGAAAGTCGAGCTCGAGGAGTTCTTCACGGAGATCTCGGGGCGCTCGGCGGACTATTTCCACCCGAACCTGTTCGTGAACACACCAGATATTCTCACCGAGTTCCTGCAGTTCGGTGGGCCGGCCGCCTACAAGATCCGCGCGACCCTCGCCGCGACCGCCTCGCCGAGTTGGGGCGTCTACGCGGGCTACGAGCTGTTCGAGGACGTCGCACGTCCCGGCAGCGAAGAGAACATCGACAACGAGAAGTACGAATTCAAGATGCGCGACTGGGCCGCGATCGCGAAAGCGGGCACCTCGCTGGCGCCGTATCTGACGAGGCTCAACGAGATCCGGGCGGCCCATCCGGCGCTCGCGCAGCTGCGCAACCTGT
Source organism: Microbacteriaceae bacterium (assembly GCA_043779945.1). Lineage (GTDB taxonomy): Bacteria > Actinomycetota > Actinomycetes > Actinomycetales > Microbacteriaceae > Lysinimonas. The sequence goes on along the minus strand of JAYWDH010000226.1, from coordinate 8,840 downwards.
CGCTGCACTGGAGCGACGACGAGTCGATCCTGGTCTACGCCAAGCACCTCAACGGCGCGTTCACCCCCTCGGGCGTCGCGGACTCGCTGATTGTGGTGGTCAACGTCGACCCGTACTCGGTGCGCGAAACCGTCGTGCATCTGGATCTCGAGACGTTCGGCCTCGAACCGGGCGACACCTTCTCGGTCACCGAGCTGCTCAGCGGCGAGCGGTGGACATGGGGCGAGCACAACTACGTGCGCCTAGACGCCTTCACTAACCCGGTGCACATCCTCTCGATCGAGCACGCCCCCCTGAGCAAAGGAACTCGCTGATGGCCGCCAAGAAGCAAGGCAACGCGAAGACCGTCACCCCGATCAGCTCGAGCATCCCCGAGCTCCACCCCGACCACGTTCGCGCGCTCGCCGAGGGGCGGCACCCGCGTCCGCATGACGCGTTGGGGCAGCATGCGGCGACCCTCAGCGGTGTCGAGGGTTTCGTGATTCGCGCGCTGCGGCCGCTAGCGGCAACCGTGACGGCGGTGCAGGCGGATGGCACGCGTGTCCCCCTGGAGCACTCCTCGCGCGGCCTGTGGCAGGGCTTCGCGCCGGGCGCCGGGCAGGCATATGCGCTCGAGACCGGGTACGCAGGCGCCCCGAGCTGGACCGCCGACGACCCGTACCGGTTCGTGCCGACCTTCGGCGAGATGGACCTCTACCTCTGGGCGGAGGGCCGCCACGAGCAGCTCTGGGACGTGCTCGGCGCGCACTACCGCCCGCACGAGGACGTCGTCGGCACCAGCTTTTCGGTCTGGGCTCCGCACGCGAGTGCCGCACGCGTGGTCGGCGACTTCAACAATTGGGACGGCGTGCAGCACTCGATGCGCCGACTCGACGACAACGGCGTCTGGGAGCTCTTCATCCCGGCGCTTCAGCCCGGCAACACATACAAGTTCGAGCTGCTGACCGACACCGGCGCGTGGGTCAAGCGGGCCGACCCGATGGCCCGCTACACCGAGGTGCCGCCAAAGACAGCATCCGTGGTTGGTCAGACGCTCTACGAGTGGGGCGACGACGAGTGGATGACCAGGCGCCCCGCCACCGACCCGCACAACTCCCCGATGAGCATCTACGAGATGCACATCGGCTCTTGGCGACCGGGACTCAGCTACCGCGAGCTCGCCGACCAGCTCATCAACTATCTGCAGGATTTGGCTTACACGCACGTCGAGTTTCTGCCAGTGGCGGAGCATCCCTTCGGCGGCTCGTGGGGCTACCAGGTGACCGGCTACTATGCGCCGACCAGCCGGTTTGGGCATCCTGACGACTTCCGCTACCTCGTTGACCGCCTGCACCAGGCCGGCATCGGCGTGCTCGTGGACTGGGTGCCCGCGCATTTCCCGAAAGACGAGTGGGCGCTGGCGAAGTTCGACGGGCAAGCTCTCTACGAACACAGTGACCCCCGTATCGGAGAGCAGCCCGACTGGGGAACCCTGGTGTTCAACTTCGGCGACTCCCAGGTGCGCAACTTCCTGGTCGCCAACGCGAGCTACTGGCTCGAGATCTTCCACATCGACGGCCTGCGGGTGGACGCCGTGGCATCCATGCTCTACCTGGACTATTCGCGCAAGGAGGGCGAGTGGGTGCCCAACAAATTCGGGGGCCGGGAGAACCTCGAGGCGATCTCGTTCCTCCAGGAGGCGAACGCGACCGCGTACAAGCGCAGCCCCGGCATCGTCATGATCGCCGAAGAGTCCACCTCCTGGGGTGGGGTGACGCATCCCACTTCGGATCGCGGACTTGGGTTCGGGTTGAAATGGAACATGGGCTGGATGCACGACTCGCTCGAGTACATGCACGAGGATCCGTTGTGGCGCGCGGACCACCACAACGAGATCACCTTCAGCTTTCTCTATGCCTTCAGCGAGAGCTTCTTGCTGCCGATCAGCCACGACGAGGTCGTGCACGGTAAAGGATCGCTGCTCTCGAAAATGCCTGGCGACCAGTGGCAGAAGCTCGCCAATGTGCGCGCCTACCTGTCATTCATGTGGGCGCATCCGGGCAAACAGCTGCTCTTTATGGGGAGCGAGTTCGGGCAGCCCTCGGAGTGGAGCGAGCAGCGTGGCTTGGACTGGTGGATTCTCGACCAGCCCGCCCACCAGGGCCTGCAGCGCCTCGTCGGCCAGCTGAACCGGGTCTACCGAGAGCAGCCGGCGCTCTGGCAGCAAGACAACACCGCCGCCGGTTTCGGCTGGCTGGCAAACGACCCCGCGCGCAATGTGATCGGCTTCGTGCGCTGGTCGGCCTCCGGCGAAGCACTGGCCTGCCTGGTCAACTTTGGCGGCAACCCGCTCGGCCGCTACAAGGTGGGCCTGCCCTTTGCGGGACGCTGGGAAGAGATCCTGAACTCGGACGCCGCGGACTTCGGCGGCTCCGGCGTTGGCAACTTCGGCGGCGTGACCGCGGTGGCCGAGCCCTGGGGCGATCAGCCGGCCAGCGTGGTGCTGACGCTGCCGCCTCTGGCAGCGGTGTGGCTCAAAGGCGTGCGCTGAGGGCGACTCAGCGACGCGACCTCAAGAACGCTTGCCGGAGCCCTGATCAGTACAGCAGGTTCGTCAGCCTGCGGCGGGCGGCGAGCACCCGCGGGTCCTCGGGACCAGCGATCTCGAAGTATTCGAGTAGGCGAGCGCGCACGGTGTCCTTGGCCTTCTGGTCCAGGGTCGGAAAGAGTTCGAGCAGCCCCTCGAGGGCGTTGTCGAGGTGGCCACCGCTGAGCTCGAGGTCGGCAACTGCGAGCGCCGCATCGGCATTCGTGGGGGCCAGAGCTGCGGCTTCGCGGATCGCCACTGGATTGGCGCCGTCGAGGCGCAGCAGCAGCGATGCCTGGGCCAGGCCGGCTACGGCCAGCGCGTCGCGCGGGTTTTGGGCGATCGCGAGCCTGTACTCCGCGACGGCTGCGGCATAGTGGCCGTCGGCGATCGCGTCGAAGGCCTCTTGGTGGTGCGGCGGCAACGGCTCCTCGACGGGTTCGGCGGGGGTTGCCTCGACGGCGGACGCGGCATCCGGGTCGACGGGAACCGTGCCGGTCACACCGTTTTGGGTCGCGAGGGCAAGCAGTTCGTCGAACACCTGCCGGATCTCGGCCTCGGCCGGGATGCCCAGGAAGAGGTTGACGGGGCGGCCGCCCACCAGCGCCGCAACGGCTGGCACCTCGCGGATCTGGAACGCCTGAGCCAACTGTGGGTTCGCCGAACCGTCGACGGTGGCGAGCACGAGCTTGCCCCCGTAAGAGGCGACCATCGCCGCGAGCACCGGCTCGAATCCGGGAGCATAGAACTCGACAACGACGGGAACACGGGTCGAGAGGTCGATGACGCTCTCGAAGTTGGCGTCGTCGGCCGAGAAGACGAGACCGAGCGCAGGCGGAGCGGCACCCGGAGCGACCGGCGCGGGCTGCGGGGCGTTGGCGCGTCTGACCAGCGCGGAGAGGTCGACCGCGCCGCGCAGGCTCGGCCCTGGGGGAACGTTGCTCACGCTGACGATTCTTTCATCACGCGGGTGGGCCCGCTCGCCCGTTCGCCCGCTCGCCGGTCGATCACGGCACTTCGCTTGCGGCGATCAGACCTTGCGCAAAACCGAGCAGCTGGATCTTGGCGTCAGGCTTGTCGACCGGCGGCAGGTAGAACAACAGTTGGAGTCCGTAGCTTGCCGTGATGCCTTTAACGCTCTGTGTCTTGCCAGAGAGCGCCTTGATCGAGCCAGAGGGGTTGATCGCCGCCCCAGCCTCCGTCGGGGTGGTGATCTCGGTGTCCGCGAGGTCGACGGCAACAATCTGGCCGGAGTCGTTCGTGCCGAAGGCGATCACCCTGCCGGGGCCCGGGCCGTTCGAGTACGTCACCGTCGCGGTGCTGGGGAGATCGGCTTTCTGCTTCTGCTTGTAGTCGAAGCCGACGGCGGTGCGTAGCTTGTCTCCGGTCGCCGAGAAGAGCCCGTTCTTTTTGCTGGCATCGCCCTGGATCAGGATCGAGCCGTATGCCGACGCGAGGGCGGAAGGGGTGATGATCCCAAACTTGTTGTCATTGAGCAGGCGGGCGGCACCGAGCGTCGCCGGGGCGACCGCTGGGACGTCGAGCTCGAGCCTCATCAGATACTCGACCTTGTAGTTCTCGCGCGGCGAGACCTGCACGAGCATCAGCGCCACCGGCGCCGACTTTGTGTCGGCGGGATCCTTAATGACGGCGAAGACACTTCGCGGCCAGGTGTCGCTCTGTTGCGGTAACGCAATCTCGACCACACCGACCGGCAGCGCAGGAAGCGCCGCAATGCTGGAGTCGGCCGCGCGGATCTGGTAGTTCGCGACCCGGAGCTGCAGGGCGGGGCCACCGAGGCGGGTGGCGGCGAGCGTCGCATCGCGCTTGGCATCGGCCTGTGCGACGGTCTGCACGACTTGGGCCACGATGTGCTTGAGTTGCGGCTCCGTGACGGCAACGGCCTGCAGTTCGGCAGCACCCGGCACGGTGGAGGTGCTCGACGGCGTTGCCGAGCTACTGGCGCCAGCCCCGGTGCCGAACGACGTGCAACCGGCCAGGGCGAGCGTGCCAGTGACGATGACCGCGGTGGTGACGAAGTTGCGACGTCGACCACGCTGGGGGGCGGCCAGCGCCGCCTGCGTGCCGGCGCGGCCGCGCTTGAGCTGCGGGGGCCTCGGGTTACGCGGCAGGCGCGGCTGCTTGCGACGCGGCCCTCGGCGGCGGCGAGCGTTGATGAGCGCCCACAGGAATGCGCCGAGCCCGAGCAGCAGTGCTCCGATGCCCGCAATGATCAGCGGTCCGGACCACGGGGTCGAGTTGTCAAGCGGCCAGGTGACGGTGAGCTTGCTCGGCGCGGCCTTGACGCCGTCAGACATGATGATGACGGTCGTCGAATCCGGCACATTGATGCGTCGGATCAGCTCGCTCGTGCCGCTGAACTCCTGGGCCCACAGGTCGGACCCGGCCGGTGACGGTGCCGTCCCCACCTCCCCGGTGACGAGCTTGCTGGCGAGCGCAAGCTTCTTCGTGTTGAAGGTCACCCTGTTGTAATCGGTCTTGCCTACCCAGGCGAGCACGTCGGCAGTGCGGCCATCCGCAATGAACACCTTCGAGCGGCCGGAGACGGTCAGGCCCTGGGTACCCGCAAAACTGTGCAGCGTCGCACCGTCGATGAGAGTGATGGGAGCGTCGCCAGTGGTGGTCACGCTCGTCGAGAACGACGAGGGACCGGCCAGGACGGTGCGCTGCGCGATGCCGTAGCCGATGGACACGAAGGCCAGCAGGAACAGCACGATCGCAATGACGAATCGCAAAGAATGAACTCCTCTTCTCGCGCTGCCGCGACGGCCGGACGCCATGCCCCAACCCGATCCGGCAATCGGGCCGGCGCGGGCATTCGTCCGACAGGGCGACGGGGCAGCAGACAAGGACACGCCAGGCTATCGGATGGTTTGGCCGTAATCCCCCCGCAGGACCTGGGAGAAATCTGGGAGTTCGCTGGACCGGTCCGTCTACCCCAGGTGGTCAGTTGGCGCGTGACAGCTACACTCGGAGGGTTCCTCTCGCCCCGATTCCGGGCCGAAATACGAAGACTTTCCAGCCAAGGAGTGCACTGTGGCGGCAGACGACGCGGGCTTCGGCACCGAACTACGCGGATACAAGAAGGATGAGGTCAACTCGGCCGTCAACGATCTGCGCCGAGATCTCATCAAGGCGAACGCAGACAGGGCGGAGGCGTCCAAGGAGCTCAAGCGCCTGCAGGCGGTCGCCGAAGACCTCCAGGCCGAGCTCGACGAGGTCGGCAGTCCGACCTACTCGGGCCTCGGCACGAAGCTCGAGAACACCCTGCGTGTCGCAGAAGAGCAGTCAACGCGGCTGATCAGCCAGGCCGACATTGACGCGGAGAAGCTGCGCGCTGGCGTTGCCGCCGAAGTGCAACAGCAGCGTGACGACGCCTCCGAGCACGCGGACAAACTGCTGGGCGATGCCAAGTTCCAGGTCGAGCAGATCACCTTCGGGGCACGCGACGAGGCGGAATCCGTCGTCGCTCGGGCCGCCGCGGAGTCCGAAACGTTGACCAATGACGCCCTGCGCGAGGCCGCCGCGATCCGGGGGTCGGTGGCGACCGAGGTCGCCGAAGCGCGCGCAGGGGGCAAGCGCGAGGTCGCGGCCCTGCGTGCCGAGGCGGAGCGAGAGATCGCTGAGCTCAAGATCGTGGCGCAACGCGAGGTCGCCCAGTCCCGCGAGGCCGCGGCCGAGTTGGCGCGTGACACCGAGCGTGGCCGCGCCGAGTTCGTGGCAGAGAACACTCGCAGGCGGGCCGAGCTGGAGCACGACCTCGAAGAGGGTCGCACCAACCTCGAGCGTGAGACGACTGACGCGCGCACCCAGCTCGAGAACGACACCGTCGCCGCCAACGCGGCCCTTGATGCCGACACCGACAAGGCCCGCGCGGAGTGGGAGGCCCGGACCAAGCAGGCCGCGGCAGATCATGTCGCCAAGGTCGCGAAATGGAAGTCAGAGCGCGAAGCCACCACGAAGACCGCGCAGGCCGAACTGACCGCAACGCTCGCGCAGGAGCGCGCAACTCTCGAGGCCGAGACCACCACGAAGCGCACCGAGATCGACCAGGAGGTTGCGGCCAAACGCACCGGCCTCGAAGCGGAGCTCGAGAGCAAGCGGGCCACGCACGACGCGGAACTCACGCACGCCCTGACCGCGCACGAGGCCGAGCTCACCGGTGCTCGGGCCGAGTTCGATGCCGAGCAGACCGGCGCGCGCGACGTCCTGACCGCGGATCTCGCCGGCCAGCGCGGCCAGCACGACAACGGTCTCGCCCAAGCAAAGGCCACCCACTCCTCCGCTCTGGGCAAGGAACGCGCCGATCACGATCGCGAGCTGGCCCGACAGCGCGAGGAGGTCGCCGCCGAGCTCGACACGCACCGGGCGCAGATCACCCACGAGAGCGATACCCTGGCGACCGCGCTGGCCGCGGAGGCGGCCCAGGTGCGTGCCGACCTCGAGGTGGAACTCACCGCACGCCGCGACGAGGCCGAGAAGGAGTACACGGCCAAGCAGCAGGAGGCTGCGACATCTCTCCAGAAGTACCTGGATGAGGCCAACGCCCAACTCGCCGAGGCGACCGCCCGGGCCACCGAGAAGCGCGCAGATGCGAACACCCTGGAGACCTCGTCGAAGGCGAACGCCAAGACCGCCACTGACGAGGCAAAGGTCACCGCCAAGGAAGTGCTCGGCAACGCCGAGAGCCGCGCCAAGGCGATCGTCAAGGATGCCGAGAAGAAGTCCGCCGCCCTGATGAGGGATGCTGAGCAGCGTCTGGCCCAGATCCGCGTCGAGCGTGAGGCGGTCGCCGGCTACATTGCCAACTTGCGCGGTGTGCTGGACTCAGCCGAGCGCGTTTCGACCGAGCAGGGTTTCCCGACGGCAGCTCCCGAGGAACCGGTGACCGCGGCGGCTCCCGACGTGGACGGCCCACATGACGCAGTCGACAAACAGACCCGCGAGCGCGAACACGCCAACTGACGACAACAGCCCCCGTCGGAGCCTGGGGTAGCCTCAGAAAAAGTCCGACGAAAGGCCCCAAGCCGGTGAAGATTCAGAACGCGTTCCGCCTCGGCCTGTTCGGTGGGCTGGGGGTGCTGGTCGCGATCGTGATCGGCTCGGGCCTCAGCACGCTTGCGACAATCCTCACCTACGTGGGTGCCGCCCTGTTCCTAGCGCTCGGCATCGACCCGGGCGTCTCGTTCCTGCAGCGCCACAAGTTCCCGCGCTTCGCCGCGATCCTGACCGTTCTGGTCGCGATCCTCGCCGTGTTTGCGGGGCTGGTGCTCGCCGTCATCCCGGTGATCATCGACCAGGTCAACAAGTTGATCGCCAGCGTCCCCAATGTCATCAATGCTCTCACCAGCAACAACAACGGAGTGCAGAAATGGTGGGACAGCACTCTCCCGTGGCTCCCGTTCAACACCATGGTGACGAACGTGCAGGACTTCGTCACCAAGAACATCGGCACCATCACCGGCGGCGTCTTCTCCACGGTTGTGACGATCGGATCCGGCGTCTTCGGCGTCATCATCGTCCTGATCTTGACGCTCTATTTCGTCGCATCCCTGTCGAGCATCAAACGCGGGCTCTACCAGCTGATTCCAGCGACAAAGCGTGAGAAGTTCATCGACATCGCCGAGCAGATCAGCAAGTCGGTCGGCCGCTACGTGGTCGGACAGGGTGCGTTGGGCCTCACCAACGGCATCCTGAGCTTTCTGTTCTTCACGGTGTTGTTGCTCTTCGACGTGAACATCAAGTACTACGCGCTGCTTGCGTTCATCGCGTTCCTGTTCTCGCTGATCCCGCTGGTGGGCACGATCACGGGCTCGGCCATCATCTGCCTGCTCGTTCTCCTCTTCAACGGCTGGCCGACGGTGCTCGCACCGATCATCTACTACTTGATCTACATGCAGGTTGAGGCGTACGTGATTAGCCCGAACATCATGAACCGCGCAGTCAAGGTGCCGGGTTTCGTGGTCGTGATCGCGGCACTCGCCGGGGGAACGCTGCTCGGGGTGCTGGGCGCGCTGATCGCGATCCCGGTGGCCGCGTCGGTGCTGCTGATCATCAAGCAGATCGTCGTGCCCCGGCAGAACGAGCTGTAGAAAGCTCAGCCCTTGTGGACCGGGAGGCCTTCCTGCTCCCACTGGACGATGCCTCCCGCCACGCTGACGGCCCCGTGGCCCTGTTCGACCAGCGACTGTGCGATACGACCGCTTCGCATGCCGGAGTGGCAGACCAGATAGAAGGTACCCGCCGGCAGCTC
>JAYWDH010000225.1:0-9426 GCA_043779945.1 Microbacteriaceae bacterium | reverse complement strand
AACCTCCGGTCTTCGGACAGTTCCACCTTCACTGCCTCTGCTGTACTGCGGTAGGCGCGGGGCGCACCCGCACTTCGATTGGTCCCGGAGTCCGGTTTATCCCGGTTATGTCCTGCGGGCACGCGCTCACCACGAACCAGAGATCCATGGTCGCCCGCAGAATCACGGAGTCGCCAGGCAGGGTTTCGGTGGGTAGCCACTGTATTCTTCCTGCCGCGTCGGCGGGTGTGTTCATGAAGAGATTGATTGGTTGCGGCACTGCGATCTCGTTGAAGCCTGCCGCTGCCATTTTCGATAGTAAGTTTTCTTGACACGAGGCGTGCCATCCTTCGACACCGAGCTGTTCGTATCGGCTTGGATCGCAGGCTGCGATCAACAGGTCGTGGATGCCCGGGGAGTGGTCAGCAACCAGTTGAAGGATGGGGCGCCGTCGATTCGTGACGAAACGCTCGCCGATCGCCGGAAAAAGTCCGTCAACCTCGACGCGGGTGTGCTCAGCCGAGTGGAACTCGCGCACATCAGAGGCATTGAACGCCCATGTATCCACGATTTGACCGCCGCTGAGGTCAATAACCTCGACGTCAGCGCCAGCCTCCACGCGGATGGCAAGACCTGAGCGCGCTGCGACGACGTGTTTCACCGTTGCCTCACTCACTCGTTGAGCCCCAGGCCTTCTGGGGTGTAGGGCTTGTAACCTGGAGCGCTCAGCAACCAGGGATTGGCATGCTCCCATCGGCGGGCAAGTTCAAGCAGCCACCGGTCGCTGAAGCGAGGCCCTGTTAATTGCAGGCCGAACGGCACCCCGTTCTCGTGACGTCCTGCCGGCAGCGAAATGGCAGGGTGCCCGGTGATGTTCTGGATGACCGTGTTGAGGGCATCGGGCTGGGTGCCGGGTTTCGTGAGTCCCTCCGCGATGCCATCAGGCGTGAATCCGGTGATGCCGAGTGTCGGCGTCACCAAGATGGCATCGTCGCCGAGCATCGCGTCGAGCTCTGCGGTGTAGACGAATCGAGCACGTCGCGCAGCGATGTAGCGTTCGGTGGTTTGCTCCAATCCGAATCTCATGTGGCCGAGGAATACCGGGTCGAGAACGTCCGCATTGGACTCGATGAACTCCCTCCCAAGCTGGTGTGCTTGCTCCACCCCGCAGAGAATGAACCAGTCGGTGTCGGGGTTTCCTGAAGGGAACAGGGACGCGGGCGATAATCCTTCGGCTACTTGCCCGAGGCAGGTTTCGAGTCTTTCGAGCGCGGCGTCGAAACACGCCTGTACGTCAGCGGGGAGCGGTCCCCAGTCGTAGGTGCGCGGCGCGGCCAGCAAACGCGGGCGTCCGAATGTATGGGCGTCACGAAGTGCGCAAAGTGGTACCGCGTTGGGGTCACCCGGAACCGGGCCAGAGATGAGTTCGAGCAGCAACTCCACGTCATCGACGCTGGTGCCCATCGGCCCATCCGTCGACAGGTCGATCCATGCGGGAATGGGGCTCCGAGGCACCACGCCGACGGTCGGTTTGAGTCCGACGAGCCCACACAGGGCGGCGGGGATACGAATAGATCCGCCCCCGTCTGTCGCGGTGGCCAGCGGGGCTAATCCCGCCGCCAGAGCCGCGGCTGACCCACCGCTGGAGCCTCCCGTGGACCAGTCGGACGACCATGGATTGCGTGTGTCGCCGAACAGTCGGTTGGATGTGTAGGCCTCGAACGAGAACTCAGGGGTGTTCGTCTTCCCGATCACCACGGCATCGGCTGCCATCAACCGCGCTGGGACGTGTCCAGATTGACTTGCCGGAGCGGCTTCTCGGCGAGTTAGCGAGCCATGAGTTGTTCGCAGGCCCTCAACGTCCTCGATGTCCTTGACAAGCATCGGCAGTCCAGCGAGCGCCCCGAGCTGTTCTCCACGCTCGCGGCGCAAGTCGATTTGCGCGGCAGTACGCAATGCCCTTTCTTCATCCAGAAGTACCACAGCGCCGAGCTGCGCGTTGGATGCACCGATTCTTGCAATTGACTCGGCGACGAGTGCACTGCTTGACACTCTCCCGTCGCGGACCATCTCGGCTAACTCTCGCAACATTTCGGCGCTCTCAGACGGGTTTTCGCTCAGGCACTACCTCTGCCTTAGCCTCGATTGGTTGAAGTGCCTCGTCGAAAGACCGCACCTCGAACTTCAAATCGCGCTGCGAAAGTGTGCCGCGTCCACATGCTGATCGCTCCATTGCGCCTCCCGGTTTGTGTTTCGTCGGCAACCTAACCGAGCTACGCCTGATGCTCTCATGGCTCTACGGATGGACGCCAGCGACCTCGAGCGCAATCACCTAATTGTTGGACATCCCCCTCCGCGCCCTGCGGCGACCGGGGGATGGTGCATCGAGAGGGCCGTGTGACGGGGCGTCACCGGCCCCTCGATTGTTCTTCGTGCGCTAGTCGACCACGCTCCCGGCGAGGTCCTCAACCTCGCTGTCGGGTGCCTCGAGAGCTGCGGCCTGTGAATCGGCGAGTGCCTGTTCCGACTTCACATCGAGGCCGCGGGTCAACAGCCAATACAGAATGGCCGAGACGGGGAGGCCGATGAACAGCGAGATGTCCACGCCGCCCATGGCCTTCGCAAGGAACCCCTGGTAGAAGTCGGGGATGTCGAAGAACGGGGCCATGCAGACGAAACCGACCAGGTAGGCGGTGATGCCCTGCCAGCCCCACCTGCCGTAGATGCCGCGCGGCTTGAAGATCTCCGCAATCGCGTAGTGGCCCTTGCGCACGATGAAGTAGTCGGTCAAGTTGACGGCAGTCCACGGGATGAAGAAGTACAGCACGAGGAACAAGAACCCGGAGAAGTAGGTCGCGAAGCTGTCGAACACGAAGACCGCGACGATGCCCGAAATCGCCGCCGTGATAGCGACGGTCACGACTCGGATCCCGAGTGTTGCCCTGACCTTCTTGAAGCTGTCGATCGAGGAGATGAGCGTCAGCGATCCGCCGTACATGTTCAAGACGAGCACAGCGACAAGGCCGAGTGCGAACACGATAAGGGCGATGATCCCGAAGCCCGAGAACAGGTCGTTCGACACGGCGAAGAGCGCAGCGACCGGATCGCCAGCGTTGAATCCCTTCACCGCTGCGGCAAGGTACGCACCAATGGACATGATCCAGGCGCCACCGATGGCGCTGCCCCAGAAGGTCCAGCGGAAAGTCTGCGCCGTCGGAGTCGTCGAAGGCAGGTAGCGGGAATAGTCGGACACATAGATAGCCCAGGAAATCTGGTAACCAGCGACAACGCCGAGCTGGGCGAAGAACGCCAGCGGCGAGAAGTGACTGAGATCGAAAGCTCCGGCCGGCAACTGCAGGTGCACCAGCGCCGAGATCGAAACAAGCAGCATGACCGCAACGGTCAGATACACGAGGTAGCGCTCCATGCGATGGATGAGGTCGTATCCAAACAGCGCGATCACCGCTCCCACAATGGTGATCAGAATCGCCCAGACCGGTCCGAACGAGGCGGGAGCCTTAGTCGCCTGGGTCAAGGCCTGCCCAGCCAGCACCGTGTTGAACACGTTGAATCCGGCATATTGCAGGAACGCGAACAGCCACACAAGGAGTGCGCCGATGTAGCCGAACTGCGGACGCGACTGCACCATCTGGGGCAGTCCCAGCTTGGGACCCTGTGACGAGTGCGCCGCCATGAAGAACGTGCCGATGATGAGCCCGACCAGGATGGCGATGATCGACCAAATCAGGTTGCCGCCCAGCGAAAAGCTGACAACCCCGACGGCCAGGGTTGCGATCTGGGCGTTGCTCATGAACCACAACGGGCCGACGTGCCAGACCCTACCGTGCCGCTCGCTCTTCGGAACATAATCGATGGAGCGCACTTCAAGGCCACTGGATCGGTCCTTGGTTTTGGTAGAACTCACTTCTTGCTCCTCTGAAAGACTGCCCGAAAAGCCGTTCCGTCACTCGTGACGGACGCGGCGCTTGGGTGTCAGGTTATTGGTGCAACTCGCCCGGCAGCAATGCCAGATCAGATAGCGTTCCTGTTACGCGAAATCGTTTGTGAAATGCAGCGCGATAGCTGTCAGCGTCCGCTGCATCCCCGCCTCGTAAATCCGTGGCCGGATGGTTGCAGATTCGCAGACTAAGAAATCACGCGAGATACGAGGGGAACACCCGGTCGGTAAGCCAGGTGTACGTAGCTTGGGGCGTCGAGAATTACCAAGTCGGCGCGGTTGCCCACGGCGATCGTTCCGATGTCGTCGCGTTGGAGAGCAGCCGCTCCACCAGCGGTCGCCGCGCGCAGGGCCTCGGCCGGTGTCATGCCCATGTCTCGAACGGCCACTGCAATGCAGAAGGGCATTGACGAGGTGAAGCTCGATCCCGGATTGCAGTCGCAGGCGAGTGCGACTGTCACCCCTGCGGCGAGCAGTCTTCGTGCGTCCGGATACGGCTGGCGAGTCGAGAACTCGACCCCGGGGAGGAGCGTGGCAACAGTGCTGCCCGCGGCGAGATCGTCGATATCGGATTTTGACAGGAAGGTGCAGTGGTCGACCGAGGCCGCGCCGAGTTCCACTGCCAGTCGCACCCCCTCGGATTCGCCGAGTTGTCCGGCATGCATTCTGGCGCCCAGCCCGCGCGCGATCCCCGCAGTAAGGATGGTCCGTGCTTGATCGACGTCGAATGCGCCGATTTCGCAGAAGACGTCGATCCATTTGGCGTGTGGCGCCGCGGCATCCAGCATCGCGCCGGTCACGAGCTCGACATAGCCGGCGACATCGTCAACGTATTCGATGGGCACGACGTGTGCTCCGAGGTAGGTGGTTTCACTGGTGAGTCTGCTTGCGAGGGCGAGCGACCGCGCCTCGTCGGCCGTTGTGAGTCCGTAGCCGCTCTTGATTTCGACTGTCGTTGTGCCTTGCGCGCGCATCTCGTCGACGAGCCGCGTTGCGTTCAACAGCAGCGCTGTATCGCTGGCGGCTCGCGTTGCGGCCACTGTGCTGCGAATGCCGCCAGCTTCATATTTGCGTCCTGCCATTCGGGATACAAACTCGTCAGTGCGGTCTCCTGCGAACATCAAGTGGCTGTGGGTGTCGACGAAGCCGGGGATGACACAGCGGCCGCCGGCATCGATTCGTGTGTCAGTGGCTGGCGCGGACGAGCTTTCACCGATCCATGAGATCAGGCCATCCTCGTAGACCAGGGCGGCGTTGGGGCGCTCGCGCTCTGACTCGACGAGGAGTCCGATGTTGTCGATGAGCGTCGCGGTCACTGGTCCAGCCTTTCGATCGCCGCGATGAGGAGCGCGCCGACATCTCCAAGCAGGTGATCTCCATCACGCACGCGTACCTCGCCGCCCACGATCACATCTGTGATATCCGAGGCAGTCGCGGCAAGCCATGCCTGCTCTGGACGTGCGCCTGCAGTTCTCGGTGTCGAAAGTGAAACAGCGACAAGATCGCAGACAGCACCGGCCTGGATACGTCCTCCGTCCCAGCCGAGCGAGGCATATCCCGCCGAGGTTGCCACCTCGAGTAGTTCCATCGGCGTGAACCGTCCGCGCTGACCGGAGTCGAGGCGTTCGTCCATCTCGAGACCTCGCAGTTCTTCGAAGGGGTCGATGACGGCGTTTTGATCACTGCCGAGGCTCAGGGTCGCGCCCGCATTGCGAAGGTTGATCGCTGGCCCGATTCCATCGGCGAGGTCGCGTTCGGTGGTTGGACAGAAGCAGATAGTGCTGTGGCTGTCGGCCAGGAGTTGGATGTCGTGTTCGGTCAGGTGGGTGCCGTGGACGGCTGTGAAGTTTTGTCCGAGCACGTCGGATGCCGCGAGCAGCTCGGTAGGGGTACCACCGTGCGCCGCGATGACCTCTTCGTTCTCTGCAACCTGCTCTGACACATGGGCATGCAGTGGACGATCTCGTGAAAGCTTGGCGGCCTCGCGAAGAAGCGCCGCTGGAACAGCGCGCACGGAATGGATCGCGGCGCCAGACCGGGCAAGCGGTCCGAATACCACCGCGTCTCGCCGGGCGACCCAAGCCTCGATCGAGCCGTCACTGAACCTGAGTTGTTCGGGCAGCAAGGCTTTCCCGGTGCCCCCCGCCAGATACAGAGTGTCCAAAAGAGTCAGTCGAATGCCGGCGACGCTCGCAGCTTCAACAACGGCATCTTCCATTGCTGTTGGCGTCGCGTATGGCGACCCGTCGGGTTGGTGATGAAGGTAGTGAAACTCACCTACGACGGTGTACCCGGCGAGCACCATCTCGGCGAATACCGCGGTGGCCAGTTCGCGGTAGCTGTCAGGATCGAGGGCTGCTGCGGCGCGGTACATCTCCTCGCGCCAGGTCCAGAAGGTTCCGCCCACGCCATGCGTTCTGCCGCGTAAAGCTCGGTGGAAGAGATGCGAATGTCCATTGGCGAATCCGGGCAGTACGAGGCCCGGGAGGACTGTCGCGTCTGCCTCGTGATCACCCGCCTGGACTGAGGTGATCACCCCGTCTTCTTCGTCGATTCGGACCGAATCGAGGATCTGCCCGTCGACGACGGCTCGCTCGCACCAGTAGCTGGTCATGCGGTGAGGTGCCGAATCGCCGTCGCGAGTGCTGCGACTCCGAGTTCGCAGTCGGCATCTTCCGCGAACTCTTCAGGAGCGTGGGAGATGCCGCTCGGGTTGCGCACGATGATCATGGCGGTAGGGATGCCGGCAAGCGAAAGGATCCCGGCATCGTGGCCAGCGCCCGACGGGAGCAGTGGAAGTTCGCCGCCCACCGTTGACGCGAGTTCGCTAGTGAAACGGTCGTCGAACGGCGTCGCAGGTGTCCACGACTCGAGCGTCGAATTTCCCCCGATTCGCGCAATAGCTGCCCGCACCCGTGACTCGTCGCTTCCTCGAGCGTCGATCCAAGCGGTCGCAGCACTGGGGATCGCATTGACAGCTCCCGGGATCACTTGCACCTTTCCCACGGTCGCGAGGATGCCTGCTGCTTCCGCGACGTCCCGTACGTCGATGATGAGGCGGCCGAGACCAAGCATCGGGTCGTCACGATCAACGAGCCGCGTCGTTCCCGCATGATTCTGTCGCCCGACGAGGTCGACGCGCCACCTTCCGTGTGGCCAGATTTCCGTCACGAGCCCTAGCGGTGACCCTGCTGTCAGTCCGTCGACTCCCGCGCTGGTGGGCATATGCCCCTGCTCGACATGGAGTTCGATGAAGTGCCCGATACGTTTCAGCCGTTCGTCATCGCGACCGAGATGCTCTGGCGCCGGTCCTGCGCGACGAATTGCCTCGGCCGTCGTGACACCGTCGGAGTCGGTGAGCGCGCGGAAGACGTCAGGCTCGATAGCGCCTGTCAAGAGTCGAGACCCAGCACAAGCAAGTCCAAAGCGTGCGCCTTCCTCGTCAGCGAAAGCAACGATCGCGACCGGGCGCGACGGCGCGAAATCCGTGAGTGCGTCGAGGGCGGCAAAAGCAGACGCAATCCCGAGCGGCCCGTCGAATGCCCCGCCCCTCGGCACGCTGTCGAGGTGAGAACCGATGACGAGCGCGTCACCGGGCGCCGACGGGTTGAGCCATGCCCACAGGTTTCCATTGCGGTCTGTCTCCACGTCGAGACCCCGCGCTTTTGATTGCGAGACGAACCATTCGCGGCAGCTCGTGTCGGCGTCCGTCCAGGCGAGGCGGTTGTAGCCCCCTCTGGGGTCGGTGCCGATATCGGAAAGCTCGTTAAGGAGGGAGGTAACGCTCACCTGTCCCCCTCGCGCATGGGTACGCGCACGCCACGAGTTTCGGCTGCGTAGTTTGCCTCGTCGTAGCCAGCGTCCGCGTGGCGGATGACGCCCATTGCCGGGTCATTGGTTAACACGCGTGCCAATTTTTCGGCGGACAGCGCGGTGCCGTCGGCAACAGTGACCTGACCGGCATGAATGGAGCGGCCGATGCCGACACCACCACCGTGGTGGATGGACACCCAGGTCGCACCCGACGACGTGTTAACGAGAGCGTTGAGCAGCGGCCAGTCGGCGATCGCGTCGGAGCCGTCCTTCATGGCTTCAGTCTCGCGGTAGGGCGAGGCGACGGAACCCGAGTCGAGGTGGTCGCGACCGATAACGATTGGCGCGGACAGTTCGCCTGAGGCGACCATGTCGTTGAACTTCAGTCCGGCCTTGTCGCGCTCCCCGTACCCGAGCCAGCAGATCCGCGCGGGCAGCCCCTGGAAGTGCACGCGTTCGCTCGCCAACTTGATCCACTTGGCGAGCGACTCGTTCTCGGGAAACAGTTCGAGGACGGCACGGTCGGTTGTGTAGATGTCCTCGGGGTCACCGCTGAGTGCAGCCCACCGGAAGGGCCCCTTGCCTTCGGAGAACAGGGGTCGGATGTACGCAGGGACGAATCCCGGATAATCGAACGCATTCGCATATCCCGCCGTTTTGGCCTCGGTGCGGAGGTTGTTGCCGTAGTCGAAGACTTCGGCACCCATGTTCTGGAATCCGACCATTGCTTCAACCTGCTTTGCCATCGAATGGCGAGCAGCGTGCGCGAAACCGATTGGGTCGGCGTCGCGCTTCTGGTGCCATTCGTCGAAGGAGTACTCGATCGGAAGGTAGGCAAGGGGATCGTGGGCACTGGTCTGATCAGTGACGACATCGATCTCGGCTCCCTCTGCGAGCAGCTGTGCAAAGACGGTTGCAGCGTTGCCGAGGAGTCCGATCGACAGGGGCTTCAGGGCATCACGCGCTTCGTACGCCAGTTGGAGCGCGTGCTGAAGCGATGTGGCCTCGATATCGAGGTAACCGTGTTCAATTCGCCGCGCGATGCGCGAAGGGTCGACGTCGACCATGATGACGACCCCGCCGTTCATGGTGACGGCCAAGGGTTGGGCGCCACCCATGCCACCGAGTCCGCCCGCGAGCGTTATGGTCCCCGCGAGGGTTCCCTTGAACCGCTTAGCCGCCACTGCGGCAAATGTCTCGTAGGTGCCCTGAAGAATGCCCTGGGTTCCGATGTAAATCCAGGAGCCCGCCGTCATCTGGCCGTACATCGTCAGGCCGAGCTGCTCGAGACGACGGAACTCGTCCCAGTTCGCCCAATCGCCGACGAGGTTCGAGTTCGCCAGAAGCACGCGCGGCGCCCACTCGTGCGTCTGCAACACGCCGACCGGCTTACCCGACTGCACGAGCATCGTCTCGTCGTTCTTCAGCGTCGTCAGCGTGCGTACGATCGCGTCGAAGCTGTTCCAATCTCGGACGGCTTTACCTGTACCGCCGTAAACAATGAGTTTGTCGGGATGCTCTGCAACTTCGGGGTCAAGATTATTCTGCAGCATTCTCAGAGCCGCCTCTTGCGGCCAGCCGAGCGTGTGCAACTGTGTGCCGCGGAATGCTGCAACGGGACGTGGACCACTCATACCAGTTCTCCTCCTGCTTGTTTGACCGTTGTTTCCGCTGCG